>NZ_JBHWZS010000043.1:0-40013 GCF_042728155.1 Streptomyces sp. NPDC060209 | reverse complement strand
GTGTTCACACCGCGCGGCCCCGGGCTGTTTCCGATCACCATTGACGCAGGGACTGGGAGGCTTATAACTTCACTATGCGGATGAAAGATTCCGGGAAGCGGAAATACTGAATACGTGGAGGGTACGGTCATGGGTCAGCAGGAGAAGGTGGCAACGAGCCTCGCCGGCACGGTCGGTGAGGAGATCAGCGCCTCCCTCACGTCGGTGGACGCCGAACTCGCCCGCCGCTACCCGGGGGACCCCGGCACGCGCCAGCCCGTCCACACCGTCTACGTGCCCGCCGACAGCTTCACCCCCACCACCCTCCGCACCTGGGGCGGCCAGGCGCTGGCGGCGCTCGACGAGCACGCCCCCGACGCCGCCGCTCTCGCCTCTGCCCTCGGGATCCCGCAGGAACTCGCGGAGCCCGTCCACGACCGTGTACGCGCCAAGCTGGAGCGCGAGCCTGTCGAGGACCTGCGCATCGACTTCGAGGACGGCTACGGGCCGCGCCCCGACGCCGAGGAGGACGAGGCCGCCGCCCGCGCGGCGCGGCTGGTCGCCGAGGCGTACGCCGACGGGACCGCGGCTCCGTACATGGGCATCCGGATGAAGTGCATGGAAGCCGCCGTGCGCGACCGGGGCATCCGCACCACGGACATCTTCCTCACCGGCCTCATGCGGGCCGGAGGCCTCCCCGAGGGGCTCGTCCTGACGCTGCCCAAGGTGACGTACCCCGAACAGGTCACCGCCTTCGTGCGGCTGCTCGAGGCCTTCGAGGAGGCCCACGGTCTGGCCTCCGGGCGCCTCGGGTTCGAGATCCAGATCGAGACCAGCCAGTCCATCCTGGCGGCGGACGGCACCGCCGCCGTGGCCCGCATGATCGACGCCGCCCGGGGCCGGGCGACCGGTCTGCACTACGGGACCTTCGACTACAGCGCCTGCGTCGGCGTCAGCCCCGCCTACCAGTCCAGCGACCACCCCGCGGCCGACCACGCCAAGGCGGTCATGCAGGTCGCCGCCGCGGGCACCGGCGTGCGGGTCTGCGACGGCTCCACCAACGTGCTGCCCGTCGGCCCCACCGAGCAGGTCCACGACGCGTGGCGCCTGCACTACGGTCTCACCCGCCGCGCCCTCGCCCGCGCCTACTACCAGGGCTGGGACATGCACCCGGGCCATCTGCCCACCCGCTACGCCGCCGTCTACACCTTCTACCGCGAGGGCCTCGGCCAGGCCGCGTCCCGGCTCGCGGCCTACGTGGCCAAGGCCGGCGGAGACGTCATGGACGAGCCCGCAACCGCCAAGGCGCTCAGCGGATATCTGCTCAGGGGTATCGACTGCGGTGCCCTGGACACCCCGGAGGTCGAGGCCCTCACCGGTCTGACCCGCGAGGACCTCGACGCGTTCGCCTCGCCCCGCCGCGGCGGGCTGACCGTGACGGCGCCGTAAGCCGTCACTCGGGCGGGAGTTCTCCCGAGCCGCGCGCGATGAGCCGGGTCGGGAGCTCCACCCTCGCAGGGGCGTGAGCGGCGCCGTCGAGGCGGCGGAACAGATGTTCCGCCGCCGTACGGCCGACCGCCGCGGCGTCCTGCGAGATCACCGTGATGCCGAGCAGGTCGGCCAGCTCGATGTCGTCGAAGCCGACCAGGGCGATCCGGCGGTCGCACTCGGCGAGGACGCGGACGGCGGTGACCGTCACCCGGTTGTTGCCCGCGAAGAGCGCGGTCACCGGTTCGGGGCCGGTCAGCATGGCCTCGGCGGCGGCCCTGACCCGGGCGGGGTCGGTCGGGCCGAGGGAGACCCAGGCGTCCTCGACGGCGATCCCGGCGTCGGCCATGGCCGCGTGGTACCCGCGCAGGCGTTCCGTCGCGGTGTGGATGCGCGGCTGGTCGCCGATGAAGCCGATCCTGCGGTGGCCGTGCGCGACCAGGTGGGCGACGCCTGCGCGGGCTCCGCCGAAGCTGTCCGAGAGGACCATGTCCGCGTCGACCCGGCCCGCCGGACGGTCGACGAACACAGTGGCGATGCCCGCCTTCATCTCGGGCTCCAGATAGCGGTGGTCGTCCCCGGCCGGGATCACGATGAGGCCGTCCACCCGGCGGGCACAGAGCGCGAGTACGAGTTCCTGCTCGCGCTCCGGGTCCTCGGCGCTGGAGCCGTTGATCAGCAGCGCGCCGTGGGCGCGGGCCACTTCCTCCACGGCGCGGCTCAGCGGGCCGTAGAAGGGATCCGCGAGGTCCTCCAGGACGAGGCCGATGGACGCGGTGCGGCCTTTGCGCAGGACGCGCGCGCTGTCGTTGCGGCGGAACCCAAGTGCCTCGATGGCTTCCTGGACGCGGCGCTCGGTGTCGGGGGTGACTCCGGGCTCGCTGTTCACCACGCGTGAGACCGTCTTGAGGCCTACTCCGGCACGGGCTGCCACATCCTTCATGGTCGGCCTGTTGCCGTAGCGGGACTCGGAATGGCGGGCGGTCTCGGCCACGGTGCGCTGTCCTGTCGTCGGGAACGGGTGATTCCGGCCCTCGACGGCGGTGCCGGGGAGGGCCGGATGCTGTGGCGTCGAGCATAGGCCCTGGACAACGTTGTCAAGAGAATGGAGACTGGGTGGACCATCTGACTGAAGTCGCAGGTCCTGCGCCTCACCCCCTCCGGAGAGTCCACACCGATGCATACCGACCTCGTCGCCGCGCTCGACATCGGCGGTACAAAGATCGCCGGGGCGTTGGTGGACGGCGGCGGATCCCTTCTCGCGCGGGCGCAGCGCCCGACGCCGGCCCGCGAGGGCGCCGAGGCCGTGATGGGCGCGGTGAGCGACGTCCTGGCGGAGCTGACGGCCTCTCCGCTGTGGCATCGGGTGCGTGCGGTCGGCATCGGCAGCGCGGGACCAGTGGACGCCTCGGCCGGCACGGTCAGCCCGGTCAACGTCCCGGGCTGGCGCGGCTTTCCGCTGGTGGACCGGGTTGCCGCGGCGACCGGCGGGCTGCCGGTCACACTCGTCGGTGACGGGGTCGCGATGACGGCGGCCGAGCATTGGCTCGGCGCCGCGCGTGGTTATGACAACGCGCTGTGCCTGGTCGTGTCCACCGGCGTCGGAGGTGGCCTCGTGCTCGGAGGAAAGCTGCACCCGGGCCCCTCGGGAAACGCCGGTCACATCGGTCACATCAGCGTCGACCTGGACGGCGACCCCTGCCCCTGCGGCGCGCGCGGCTGTGTGGAACGCATCGCCAGCGGGCCCAACATCGCCCGGCGGGCCCTGGAAAACGGCTGGCTCCCCGGCCCGGACGGCGATGCGACGGCCGCCGCGGTGGCCGCCGCCGCCCGCGCGGGAGACCCCGTCGCGGCCGCCTCCTTCGAGCGGGCCGCCCAGGCGCTCGCCGCCGGGATCGCCGCAACCGCCACCCTGGCCGACATCGACATCGCCGTGATCGGAGGAGGAGTGGCCGGTGCGGGCGAGGTGCTCTTCGCGCCGCTGCGCAGGTCACTGCGCGACTACGCCACGCTCTCCTTCGTCCAGGGCCTCACCGTGACCTCCGCGGTGATGGGTACGGATGCCGGCCTGGTCGGTGCGGCGGCCGCGGCCTCGACGGTCCGTCCCGGCGCCTCGAACGGCGTGCGGGCGGTGGCCGCCCCGTAGTCAGGCCCCGGACCTCCGGGTCAGCGGCCCCCTGTCCGTCGGCTGCTGGGGCACCACCACCAGGAAGGCGTCCAGCTCCAGGTCCATCACGACCTCGGCAGCCATGCCCTCACCGCGGCGGGCCGCCGCGAACTCCTCCGCGGGACGGCTTCCCCGCGGCCCTCCGGCTGGAAAACGCTCAAGTACCGTGCGGCGCACCGCGTACCCCCTCGTCGTTCCGGTGACTGCCTGATCCAACGACGTCCGACCGCTCCTCGTTACGGCAGCGCGCCCGCCCGGACCTGTGCGGTGGAGCGCCCCGGCGGCCGCGCCGGATCAACCGCATGACCCCTGCGGGTTTCCGGAGCCGGGTGTTGCGGGCAAGCCACAGGGGGCTACGGAAGAGGGGGACCCGTGATCGTCTGGATCAACGGTGCGTTCAGTGCGGGCAAAACCAGCGCCGCGTGCGAACTGATCGATCTGATCCCGAACAGCACCTTCTACGACCCCGAACTGATCGGCGGGGGGCTGCGCCGGCTACTGCCTCAGAAGAAGCTCGCCGAAGTGACCGACTTCCAGGACCTGCCGATCTGGCGGCGCCTGGTGGTCGACACGGCCGCCGCGCTTCTCGCCGAGCTCTCCGGGGTGCTGGTGGTGCCGATGACACTGCTGAGACAGGACTACCGCGACGAGATCTTCGGCGGGCTCGCCTCCCGGCGCATACCGGTGCGCCATGTACTGCTCTCACCTGAGGAAACGATCCTGCGGAGGCGGATCGCCGAGCGTGAGGAATTCGCCGACGATCCCGAGCACAGCGAGCGGATCCGGCAGTGGGCGTACGAGCACATCGAGCCCTACCGGGCGGCGCTCGGGTGGATCACCGCGGACGCACACACGATCGACACCAGCGCCCTCACCCCGTACGAGACGGCCGAGCGGATCGCCGAAGCGCTCCGCACGGGTGAGGCCAGGGAATGCGGGATAGTCCAGACCCCCGAGCCGCGGGCGGAGACCGTCGCGTCCGGGGTGCTGCTCTTCGACGAGCAGGACCGGGTGCTGCTGGTCGACCCCACCTACAAGCCCGGCTGGGAGTTCCCCGGCGGGGTCGTCGAGCCGGGGGAGGCCCCTGCACAGGCCGGGATACGGGAGGTCGCCGAGGAGATAGGGCTCCGCCTGGACACGGTGCCGAAGCTCCTGGTGGTCGACTGGGAGGCGCCGAAGCCACCCGCTTACGGCGGACTGCGCTTCCTGTTCGACGGCGGCCGTCTGCGTGGTGAGGAGGCCGCACAGCTGCTGTTGCCGGGTTCGGAACTGCGCGGCTGGCGGTTCGTCACCGAGGAGGAGGCGGCCGGCATGCTCCCTCCGACGCGCTTCGAGCGGCTCCGTTGGGCACTGCGCGCCCGCGAGCGGTCCACCGTGCTGAATCTGGAGGCCGGGGTGCCCGTGGGCGGCCGGTAGCCTCCTGCGGGCCGCCGTTCACCGTGCGGCGGCCCGCGGAACGGCCGAGACCGCGCACGCCGTCCTCGACTGCGGCCGCCGCGTGCAGATCGCCTACGGACGCCGGGCCGCCCGTCGCCCGGAAGAACGCTCCGGGCGACTTCGCCGGGCGCGTAATCCAGGGGCCCGTACGCGCCCTCAGCCCTTCTTGGACTCCGCGTAGTTCCGCAGGAACAGCGCCTCGGCGACCGAGAGCCGCTCGAGCTCCTCGGGGGACACGCTCTCGTTCACGGCGTGGATCTGGGCCTCGGGCTCGCTCAGCCCGATGAGCAGGATCTCCGCCTGCGGGTACAGGGCGGCCAGGGTGTTGCACAGCGGGATGGAGCCGCCCATGCCGGAGGCCTGCATCTCCTCGCCCGGGTAGGCGAGCCGCATTGCCTCGGCCATCGACGTGTAGGCGGGGCTGGTGATGTCGGCGCGGAACGGCTGTCCCTGGCCGACCTGTTCGACGGAGACCCGCGCACCCCAGGGGGCGTGGGACTCGAGGTGGGCGGTCAGCAGCTTCGTGGCCTCGGCGGCGTCCTGGCCCGGCGGCACCCGCAGGCTGACCTGTGCCCGGGCGCTCGCCTGCAGCGACGGGGTGGCTCCGACCACCGGCGGGCAGTCGATGCCGATGACGGTGACCGCGGGCCGCGCCCAGATGCGGTCGGCGACCGTCCCCGTGCCGATCAGCCCCACGCCGTCGAGCACCTTGGCGTCCGCGCGGAACTCGCCCTCCGCGTACTGCAGTCCGTCCCACTCCGCGTCGGTCGTGAGCCCGTCGACCGTCGTCGTGCCGTCCTCGGCCCGCAGGGAGGCCAGCAGCTGGATCATCGCGGCCAGAGCGTCCGGTGCCGCGCCGCCGAACTGCCCCGAGTGCAGGTTCCCCTCGAGGGTGTCCAGCCGCACCCGCAGCATGGTCATACCCCGCAGCGTGGCGGTGACGGTGGGCAGCCCGACACGGAAGTTGCCGGTGTCACCGATGACGATCGTGTCGGCGGCCAGGAGCTCCGGGTGCGCCTCGGCGTACTGTTCGAGACCGCCCGTGCCCTGCTCCTCCGAGCCCTCCGCGATCACCTTGACGGAGACCGGGACGCCGCCGTTCGCCTTGAGGGCGCGCAGCGCGAGCAGGTGCATGATGAAGCCGCCCTTGCAGTCCGCGGCACCCCGGCCGAACCAGCGGCCGTCGCGCTCGGTCAGCTCGAACGGCGGGGACAGCCAGGCGGACTCGTCGAGCGGGGGCTGCACGTCGTAGTGCGCGTAGAGGAGCACCGTGGGCGCGCCGGCCGGGCCTGGAAGGTAGCCGTACACCGACTGCGTTCCGTCGGGAGTGTCGAGCAGGGCGACGTCCTGGAAGTCCTCTGCACGCAGCGCGTCCGCGACCCAGCCGGCCGCCGCCTCGCACTCGCTCCTGGGGAACTGCGCGGGGTCCGCCACCGACCGGAAGGCCACCAGCTCGGCGAGCTCCGCCTTCGCGCGGGGCATCAGCGAGGCAACGGTCTCGGAAATCGGACGGGCGGTCATGGGCACGCTCCTCGTGGGTGCGACGTTAGGACTATGGCGCGCTGTGTACGCGGCCGGGGGGCGACGCCGTGGATGCGGCGTTGCGTGTACAACGAATTCAAGGCTGATCCTCCCACAGCGGAGTTCGGCCGCGGCGCGCCGTAGGATGCCGTGAGCAGTTGGGGCCACTGGTCGGATCGGGAGCAGAAGCACATCGTGAGCAGCGAGAACGCAGACGCCGGACGTGAGCCGGATGAGTCGTCGTCGGTACCGCAGGAGTCCTCGGTCTGGGACGTCGTCGTGGTCGGCGCGGGCCCGGCCGGAGCATCCGCGGCGTATGCGGCGGCCGTCGCAGGCCGCCGGGTGCTGTTGCTGGAGAAGGCGGAGATCCCCCGCTACAAGACATGCGGTGGCGGAATCATCGGGTTCTCGCGGGATTCCCTGCCCCCCGGATTCGAACTGCCCCTGAAGGACCGGATCCACGCGGTCACCTTCTCGCTCAACGGGAAGCTGGCGCGCACCCGCAAGTCCAAGCGCATGCTCTTCGGGCTGATCAACCGGCCGGAGTTCGACGCCGGTCTGGTGGAGGAGGCCCAGAAGGCGGGCGCCGAGCTGCGTACGGGTGCAGCGGTGACGCGGGTCGAGCAGCACGGCACCGCCGTGCCCGACCGGCGCACGGTCGCCGTGGTGCTGGCCGGCGGTGAGACGGTGCTCGCACGCGCCGTCGTCGGCGCGGACGGGAGCGCGGGCCGCATAGGGGCTCATGTCGGCGTGAAGCTCGACCAGGTGGACCTCGGACTCGAGGCGGAGATCCCCGTTCCGGAGACGGTCGCCGAGGACTGGGCCGGCCGGGTGCTCATCGACTGGGGACCGATGCCCGGGAGTTACGGCTGGGTCTTCCCCAAGGGGGACACACTGACCGTCGGTGTGATCTCGGCACGCGGCGACGGTGCGGGGACCAAGCGGTATCTGGAGGACTTCGTAGGCCGGCTGGGCCTTGCCGGGTTCGAGCCGACGATCTCCTCCGGCCATCTGACCCGGTGCCGCAGCGACGACTCGCCGCTCTCCCGCGGACGTGTGGTGGTCTGCGGCGACGCGGCAGGGCTGCTGGAGCCCTGGACCAGGGAGGGCATCTCCTTCGCCCTGCGGTCCGGACGGCTCGCGGGTGAATGGGCGGTGCGGATCGCGGAGTCGCACGACGCGGTCGACGCCCGACGGCAGGCGCTCAACTACGCGTTCGCGATCAAGGCGGGGCTGGGTGTGGAGATGAGCGTCGGACGCCGCATGCTCAGGCTCTTCGAGCGGCGCCCCGGGCTGCTGCACGCGGTTCTGACGGGTTTCCGTCCTGCTTGGAACGCGTTCGCGGGAATCACCCGGGGGACGACGTCACTGGCCGAGCTGGTCCGCTCACATCCGCTGGCCCAGCGGGCGCTGCATGCGATGGACCGTCAGGGGTCGGACAGGATCAGCTCCCGACCGTGATCCGGAAGACGGGGTGGTCGGGGCACGCGGCCAGGAGCTCGGCGTCGGTCGACTTCACCGTGACGCCCTGGAAGTACTGATCGACCTCCCAGCCCCAGCGCTTCAGGTAGGCGCGGAGGATCCGTACCTTCTGCTGGTCGTCCGCGATCTCCACGGCGGTGAACGCGCGGACCTTCCTGCCCACCTTCAGTTCTCCGCCTCCGGCCACGCGCATGTTGCGCACCCACTGGGAGTGGCCGCGGGCGGAGACCAGGTACTGGACGCCGTCGTGGCGGTGCGGGTTCACGGGGATGCGCTGCATCCGCCCGCTCTTGCGGCCACGCACCGACATCTCGGCGGAGCCGAGGAGACTGACGCCATGGCGTGCGAGCCAGCCGACGACGCTGTTCATCCGCTGTGCGAAGGCGCCGGCCTGGAGGTAGTACGGCTGCTGCGACATGGTGACTCCCACCGTTGAGAGAGCGGTGCTCTCGCTTGAGAGCAGTGTGCACGAGTGCGGTGCTCGAAAGCAAGAGCACTGCTCTCTTTCGTGTGCGGTGCTCCAGTCGCGTGGCAGACTGATGCCATGAGCACCATTCGAGGAGCCAGGGAACGCGCCCGCGTCGAAGTCACCGCGGCGATCAAGGACGAGGCCAGGAAGCAGCTCGCGGCGGAAGGCGCCGCGAAACTCTCCCTGCGCGCCGTGGCCCGCGAGCTCGGCATGGTGTCCTCCGCGCTCTACCGCTACTTCCCCAGCCGCGACGACCTGCTGACGGCTCTCATCGTCGACGCCTACGACGCGGTGGGCGAAGCCGCGGAGGCGGCCCGGGCGAAAGCCGGTGGCTCGGCGGGCCCCCACCCCGCCCGCTGGGTGGCGGTGGCCTGCGCGGTACGGGACTGGGCTCTCTCCCACCCCCATGAGTACGCGCTGATCTACGGCTCGCCCGTCCCCGGTTACACCGCTCCGCTGGACACCGTCGGCCCTGCCTCCCGTGTGGGGCAGGTACTCATCGGTCTCGTACGCGACGCCCACCTCGCCGACGGTCTCGCCGTCCCTCCGCTGACCGCCGAACTGCGCCCCGAGGCCGCGCGCATGGCCGCCGACCTGGCCGCCGACCTTCCGCCGGCCGTCGTGGTGGCCCTGGTTTCCGCGTGGGCTCAGCTCTTCGGGCTTGTCTCCTTCGAGCTCTTCGGCCAGTTCAACCGGGTCGTCGAGGCGCGTGGACAGTTCTTCCGGCACGCTGTCCACGAGCTCGGGCGCTCGGTGGGCCTGCTGGACGGCCGGCCCGCCGGGGGCGGCGGCGCCGGGGTCTGACGCAAGGCGGGGAGGCGTCGGGGCGTCTCTGCGCGGCGCGGCGCGTACGGGACCCGGCGTCCCGCGCGCCCGGCACCGGGAGTGGCCAGGGGTTCCCACGCCCGGCACCGGGAGTGGTCATGGCGTCCACACCCGGCAGCAACGGGAGTGGCCAGGGGCACCCGTGCGGCGTGGGGGCAATGCCGGGGCGGTGGCCTTCCCGCCGGGACGTGTACTCCGCAGGGAGTACGCGGGATCACCACGCCCGGCTGACGTGCACCAGGGGGCCGCGCGTCTAGCGTGGCCGGTATGCAGGATCAGCGAGCGCACCCGGGTGCCGGCCCTCACCCGAGGCCTGGTGGCCGATGGGCCGCCCACGGGCCCCCGTGGCGCGGAAGACACGGCGGCTGGGAGATGCCGGGCGGCCGGGGGAGCCGCGGCGACCGGCTGCCGTGGCTCTCGACCGTCGTGGTCGGCGTGATCGTGATGGTGGGTACCACCGTCGCCGCGCACGGTCAGGATCGAGAGCCGCTGGGCATCGTCGCCCGACTGCTGCTGCTCGCCGCGGTCGCCGTGCTGCTCGTGCGCCACCGCCACCCCGTTCTCGCCGTAGCCGGTACGTCCGCCGCGACGCTCGTGTATCTCGCGCTGGGGTATCCGTACGGCCCGGTCTTCCTCGCCGTCGCCGTCGGCTGCTTCGGCGCCATCGTGTCGGGGCACCGCAAGGCGGCCTGGTGCTCGCTGGGCACGCTGTGGGCGGGGCACCTGCTCGCGGCGCACTGGCTGTACCGATGGCTGCCGCCGGACGGCGACGGTCCTGCCCCCTGGGCACAGGAGGCGTTCGTCACCGCCTGGGTCGTGGCGATCGTCGCCGCGGCGGAACTTCTCCGGGTGCGCCGCGAGCAGTGGGCGGCGGCCAGGGCGGAGCGGGAGGCCGCGGAGCAGCGGCGGGCCGACGAGGAACGGCTGCGCATGGCCCGTGAACTCCACGACGTCCTGGCCCACAGCATCTCCGTCATCAACGTCCAGGCCGGGGTCGGGCTGGCCCTGCTCGACTCCGATCCCGAACAGGCACGCACGGCGCTCACCACGATCAAGTCGGCAAGCAAGGAAGCGCTCGGCGAGGTGCGTCAGGTGCTGGAGAACCTCCGGACTCCGGGCGATGCACCCCGCGCCCCCGCCCCAGGCCTCGACCGCCTGCCCGAGCTGATCGACCAGGCCGCCGGAGCGGGCCTCACCGTGACCGTCGAGACGGACGGCGCGCGGGGGCCGGTCCCGCCCGGTACCGACCTCGCCGCCTTCCGCATCGTGCAGGAGGCCCTGACGAATGTGGTCCGGCACTCCGGATCGCGTACCGCACAAGTCCGGATCGCGTACGGCGGCGCGCACCTCGGGCTCCTCGTCGACGACGAAGGGCCCGCGACCGGCGACGATGCCGGAGGCAGTGGCAACGGGCTCGTCGGAATGCGTGAGCGGGCCGCGGCGCTGGGTGGAACGATCGACGCGGGTCCCCGGCCCGGCGGCGGGTTCCGGGTCACGGCGGAACTCCCGTTGCGGCCCGGCCGGGAGGGCGGTCCCCCCGCACCCGAAGGCTCGGAAACGGAGGACACGTCGTGATCCGCGTACTGCTCGCTGACGACCAATTGCTGGTCCGGGCCGGTTTCCGGGCGCTTCTGGACGCCCAGCCGGACATCGAGGTGGCCGGCGAGGCCGCCGACGGGGCGGAGGCCGTACGTCTGGTGCGGGAACTGCGCCCCGACACCGTGCTCATGGACATCCGGATGCCGAAGCTGGACGGCCTGGCCGCGACCCGTGCGATCACCGAGGACCCGGCCCTCCGCGAGGTGAAGGTGGTCATGCTCACCACCTTCGAACTCGACGAGTACGTCTTCGAGGCGATCCGGTCGGGAGCCTCCGGATTCCTGGTCAAGGACACCGAACCGGACGAGTTGCTGCGGGCGGTGCGAGCAGTGGTGGGCGGGGACGCACTGCTGTCGCCGGGAGTCACCCGCCGGCTGATCGCCGAGTTCGCGGCCCGCTCCAAGGAGCCCGCGGCGGCGACGGTCCTCGATGAACTGACCGAACGTGAGCGGGAGGTCATGGCCCTGGTCGGCATCGGGCTCTCCAACGAGGAGATCGCCCGCAGGCTCGTCGTCAGCCCGCTCACCGCCAAGACCCATGTCAGCCGGGCCATGGTCAAGCTGGGTGCGCGGGACAGGGCGCAACTCGTCGTGCTGGCCTACGAGTCGGGGCTCGTTCGTCCTGGCTGGCTCGGCTGAACGGGCGGTAGACGCCGCTCCTCGGCCGCGCGGGGGAAACGCCACAGCACATGGACGACCCGGGCGGCGAACGCCACTGCCCCGAGTACGGCCCCGGCCCGGAACAGCATGTGTTCGGCACCGTCCGACAGGTCGAGGAGCAGGGCGGGGAGGAAGACCCCGGCGAATGTCGCCGCGGCCACCAGGGCCGCGCTGACCAAGGCATAGCCGATCTCGACGGTCATCGCGTCCCGATCCGCCTGAGTGCGTCGTGACATGTCCGGAGTGTCACAGGGGTCGTGGCCGACGGCAAGTGCGCCTTTCCGTTCCGTGCATCCGGATCCGTGCATCCGGATCCGTGCACGCTGCAGTTCCGTGCACCAGGAAGTGGGTATGCGTGTGCATCTATTGCGGATGCATGAACATCTCGCTCCTCTGCTAGCGTGCCGTCATGGCAGCGAAGAAGTCCGATCAGGCGCTCGTCGGCGAGTGGCGCGAGATGCTCGCGCTGCACGCCAGGACCCTGGCCGAGCTCGATCGGGCCTTGGACCCGCACGGCCTGGGAGCCAGTGACTTCGAGGTCCTGGACGTCCTCGCGGAGGCTGCGGCGGGTGGCGGCGGTGCCTGTCTGCGCGTTCAGGAGATCGCTTCGCGGGTCCATCTGAGCCAGAGCGCGCTGTCGCGTCTCGTGGCGCGGCTGGAGAGGGACGCCCTCGTGCGCCGCGCGATGTGCAGCGAGGACCGCCGAGGCGTACGTGTCGAGCTGACCGATGCCGGCCGGGCTCGCCACGCGGAGGCCGGACCCGTTCAACGGGCGGTGCTTTCCAGGATGCTGAACCCGCCGGAAACTGAACCAGTCCGGAACTGAACCAGTCCGGAACTGAACCCACCGGAAACTGAACCAGGCCGGACGCTGAACCCAGCCGGGGTCTGAACGGACCTGGACCGGACCCGGACCGGACCCGGACCGGGACCGGCCTGGCCCGGCCGGCCTCGCATCAGGACCAGACGACCGCCGAGTTCTCTTCCCACAGCCCGGCGACCGCGCTGTCTCCCGACAGGTCGAGGGACGAGAGCGGCAGGCGATTCCACAGCACCAGGAAGAGCTCCTCGGCCGTGCCGCTCAGCGTGCAGTCGGCGGGCGTGTCCAGGGCGTCGGCCCCGGACACCGTGAGCGGCGGTTCGACCGACAGTCGTACGGTCCACACCGCGTCCGTGTCCACGGCCCGCACCCGGAGTGTGCGCGGGGACTCCGTGCGTACCCGGCTCTTGGCGCGGGCGTGGAAGCCGGCAAGCAGTTCGTCGATGCCGTCCACCGCGTGCGGTGTTGTCACGGATGTCAGCGGGCCGCCCCGCGCCGACTCCGCGTCCACCCGGTGAATCCTGGTCTCGTGCGCCTGCCGGCGCGCCCAGAAGGCGAGCGGGGAGGGCGAGGGGAAGACGGTCCAGCAGTCCAGGTCGGCCGGGGCGGCCCGGAGCGCGTCGACCAGGAGGCGGTGGCCCTCGGTGAACCGGTCGAACAGCGCGTCGCCGTCCAGGTCGGGCTCCTCGCGCGCAGGGTGGTACGTCCGGTGACCTTCGACGACGAACCCGGTTGCCCAGCGGTGCACCATGCAGGTGTGCTTGAGGAGATCGCGTACCCGCCATCCCGGGCAGGTCGGGACCGGGGCCTCCGGCCCCGCCTCACGGGCGGCGGAGGCGAGTGCGCGGCCTTCTTCGGCAAGGGCGGTCAAATGCTCCGGGATCTCCACGCCGGCGATTGTGCCAGAGCGGTGTCAGGCGCCCTGGGGATGCGCTGAGCGGCCACGGCGGGGGCCTCGGAGCAGCCGTTGGAACCAGCCGAGCGCACAGGCCTGGACGAGCACCGACACCACCAGGGAGAGATAGACGAACCAGGTGGGGCCTCCGGCGTCCGCACCGGCCATCGAGCTGCCGAGGAGGAAGACGAATACGGTCGGCGCGGCGAGGAAGAACAGCCAGACACCGGCGAACGACGCGTCCTCGTGGGACACGAAAAGCGTGTCGACCGCGACGAACACCGTGACCGCCAGTACGAGGCCGAGGTAGATCCGCGAAGTCGTGTTGCCGAAGGTCAGGCGTGCCAGCGTGCGCAGTCGCCGCGAGTTCGTCAGGTGGTTCATGTCCGCTCCCCGTGAATGGCTGATGCTTCCATGGTGCGCCGGAGGGACTGGTGGCGCCTGAGTACGACTACTCAATCGTTCAGGCGTTCGTCGCGTTGCGGGCCGTGTAGCCCAGTACCGCCGCCGTGGCGGCGAGCAGCGTCACCGTGGTGAGGGCCACCGGAAGGGAAAACCAGTCGGTGAGGAAGCCGATCACCGGCGGTCCCAGGAGCATCCCGCCGTAGCCCAGGGTCGACGCGGCGGCCACCCCGCTGGGGCCGGCCAGCGCGCCCGCCCGGCCGACCGCGACGGGAAATATGTTGGCCAGGCCCAGACCGGCCACGGCGAAGCCGAGCAGCGCGAGCCAGAGGGCCGGGGCCAGCGCGCCGAGCAGCATCCCCGCCGCCGCCGTAGCCCCACCCGCCACGAGCGTTCGTGTCTGCCCGAATCGTTCGAGGAGTGCGGTGCCGGTGAGCCTGCCGATGGCCATCGTCAGTGCGAACAGGGAGTATCCGGCGGCGGCGGGGCCGGGGGAGGCTCCCAGGTCCTGGCTGAGATGCAGTGCGCCCCACTCGGCAAGCGCCCCCTCGCCGTACGCCGTGCAGAGGGCGATGACGCCGAACAGGATCACGATCCGGCGCGCGTGGGTGCTCATCCCCTTCGGCGGCTCCGGAGCGTCCGCCACCCGCTGTTCCACAGGGGGTGCGGCAGGCCCGCTGCGCATGAGCACCGGGCCGGTCACCGCGGTGACGAGAAGCCCGATGCCCGTGAGGGCGACGAGATGCGTCCCCGGGGACAGGCTGCCCGCGACCAGCCCGCCGAGGCCCGCGCCGGCCATGCCGCCGAAGCTGAACGCGGCGTGGAAGCTCGGCATCACCGGGCGCCGCAGCGCGGTGACCAGATCGACGGCCGCGCTGTTCATCGCCACGTTCAACCCGCCGTACGCGGCGCCGAAGATCAGGAGGACGAGGCCGAGGGTGAGAGCCGAACCCATCTGCGCGGGAAGGGCGATGCTCAGCGACAGCAGCACGCCGCAGACCACGGTGACCGCATGGCTTCCGTAGCGTCGGCAGAGCCTGCCGGTGAGCATCATGGTGATCACCGCACCCGCGGAGACGCCGAGCAGGGCGAGTCCGAGAGTGGAGGCGGTGGCCCCCGTCTGGTGCTTGATGGCCGGAATACGGACCACCCAGCCGGCGAAGAGGAAGCCGTCGAGGGCGAAGAACACGGTCAGGGCGGTACGGAGGCGGGCCGACGGGAGTGGGACGGTGTCTCCGCCAAGTCCCCCCGACGGGACCGTCCGCATTTTGTTTACGCGCGGCACAAATTCAGCATAGAGTCGCCCCGACGGCGTACGCAAGGCCGCTGCCCCGGTGACCGGCCGGTGAACGGTGCGGGATGCCGGAGCGTCGGCAGCGGCTCCGGATCATGGGAGACTCGCCCCCATGAACGGCAAGTCGACCACCACACGGACGAAGTTGGAGAGGGGCCGCAGCGCGCTCGGGCCCGCCCTGGAGCTCGTGCACACAGGGCGCGCTCCCACCCGTGCCGTGCTGACCTCCGAGCTCGGCGTCACCCGTGCCACGGCGGGTGCGGTGGCCGCGGAGCTCGAGGCGCTCGGGCTCATCAAGGTCGACTCCAGCCCGGGCTCCGCCGCCGGTTCGCAGGGCCGCCCCTCGCACCGGCTGTCCGTCCGGGACGGCGGGCCCGTGGCTCTCGCGGCCCAGGTGCACTCCGACGGCTTCCGTGCCGCGCTCGTGGGGCTCGGCGGCAGGATCGTGGCCACCGCGCCCGGCTGCGTCGCCGTCATGGCCGATCCCGCCCAGGTCCTCGGGGAGGTCGTCGAGGCCGGTGCCCAACTCCTGCGCGAGAGCGGGCTGCGCTGCGTCGGCGCCGGGCTCGCCGTGCCCTCGGCCGTGGCCGAACCCGAGGGAACGGCGCTCAACCCGCTGCACATCGCCTGGCCGGCCGGGTCGCCGGTCCGGGAGATCTTCTCCGCCTGCGTGCGCGCCGCGGGGATCACCGGTCCCGCGTTCACCGCCAACGACGTCAACCTCGCCGCCCTCGCGGAGCACCGGCACGGCGCCGGGCGTGGTGCCCAGCACCTGCTCTGTGTCGCCACCGGTCACCGGGGCGTGGGCGGCGCCCTGGTCCTGGATGGCCGCCTGCACAGCGGGAGTTCGGGACTGGCCCTGGAAGTCGGACATCTCACGGTGAACCCCGAGGGCCGCCCCTGCCACTGCGGCGGAAGAGGCTGCCTCGACGTCGAGACCGACCCCCTGGCCTTCCTCACCGCCGCCCGCCGGGAACCCGGCCCCGAGGAGTCGCTGCTCAAGCAGTCAGGCGACCTGCTGCGCACGGAGTACGGCGACCCCGATGTGCGGGCCGCCGCGGAGGAGCTCATCGACCGGCTCGGCCTCGGCCTCGCCGGGCTGGTCAACATCCTCAACCCGGACCGCATCATCCTGGGCGGACTGCACCGCGACCTCCTGGAGGCCGACCCCGAACGACTGCGGGCCGTGGTCGCCGACCGCAGCCTGTGGGGCCGCAGCGGCAGCGTGCCGATCCTGTCCTGCACGCTGGATCACAACAGCCTGGTGGGCGCGGCCGAAATGGCCTGGCAGCCCGTACTCGACGACCCGCTGGCCGCACTGGCCTGACCGGCGAGTACGGATGAGGAGGTGGTCGTGCGCGTCGCACCCTCCGAGCTCCCCGGCGGGGATGTCCCCGAGGGCCGTACGGACCAGGTTCACCACTGCTTCCCCCGCGCAAGCCGGTCACGCTCCGGCGACGACAGGTGCAGTACCTCGTAGCGGTCGCCCGGCACCTGGGGCGGCTCGTGTTCCCAGAGGGTGAAGTGGAGCAGCTCCCAGTGGCGCGGGTCGACGGCCAGCGCCGTGGCGACGGCTCCGGGTGCGGAAGCCAGCCGGCGGCTCTCCTCCAGCGCCGCCTCCACCGCGTCGGCCGGCCGGACGGTGTCCGTGATCCGCTCGCGGCGGCGGACCGCGGTGCGGGGAAGCGTCTTCGAGGCCGCTCCCTCCTGGTAGGCGAGTCCGGTCCAGTGCTGCACCACCGGGCGGCCGAAGTCGTCGACGATGCCCTGGAATCCGGGCCCCCAGAGGAAGGTGTTCATGCCCTCGGGGGCCGACCACAGATACAGAGGGGCGTACTGGTTGACCGGTGAGGTGTCACCGCGTTCGCGGATCAGGTACGCCTTCAGACCCAGGCCCGGGAAGTCGTCGAGGAGATGGCCACGGGTCGCGACCCGCCTGCGGACGATCTCCATGTCGTAGTCGGCGGGAAGGGTGATCTCGTACTGCATGGCGTGCATCGCGTATTCCTCAGGCCGGGCGGGCTGATGTGGTGTGCGGGGCGAGAAGGGAGAGCAGCCCCTGGACGGCAGAATCGAAGGCGGCTGTCGATCCGGACGCGCGGGCCAGGACGTAGCCGCCCTGGACCGTGGCCACGACGGCCGCCGCGACATCCTCGGGTGCGATGCCGGGGGAGAACTCGCCCTGGTCCAGGCCCTCCTGGAGGATCTCGGCGAGCCGCCCCCGCAGCCAGCCGATCGTCTCGTCCACGGGGGCCCGCAGCGCGTCGCTGGCCACCACCTCGGGGTCCATCGTCAGCCGGCCCACCGGGCAGCCCCGCAGCACCTCGCGCTCGCGGAGCAGATAGGCCGAGATCCGCTCGTACGCCGGTCCGGGGCCGTCCAGCAGGCGCCCGGCCGTCTCCCGCATCTCGGCGGAGGTGCGGAGCACGGCGGCGAGCGCGAGATCGGGCTTGCCCGCGAAGTGGTGATACATGCTGCCCTGACCCGCCCCTGCCCGATGCTGGATCGCCTTGGGGCTGGTGCCCACATAGCCGCGCTCCCACAGGAGCTCCTGGGTGGCCTCGATCAACCGGTCCGGAGTGCTCATGAGGTCACTGTACATACCAGTAGGTACAGAATCTGCGAGATCCGGCACATCGCGGGAAGCAGGCCCCGTGCCTCGGCGTACTCCTACCGCTGTACGCGTACTGCCGCCACCCGTACGACGCTTCCGACCCCCTCCAGGACACAGGCTCGTAGGTGACAGGAACGCACGGATGGAACCCCTGACCGAGGAGCTGACCGAGATGAACACCCTGGCGAACTCCCCAGGACCCGGACCCTGGATCCTCTTCTTCCCGATCATCTGGGCGGCTGTCGCCGTCGGCGTCATCGCGCTGCTGCGCCGCACCGTGTGGCGTGGCCGCCGGGCTCCCTGGCAGCCGCACGGTGTCCGCCGTGGCGGCCCCGTGGGCGAGCACTCGCCGATCGACCTCCTGGGCCGGCGGTTCGCCGCGGGGGAGATCGACGAGGACGAGTACTGGCGGAGGCTCTCCGTCCTGGACGAGCCCTACGGCCGCTACGACAAGGACGGCCCGGAGTGACCGCCGCAGGATGCCGGGCCAGAGGTTGCGACGCGAGAGGAACGGGGCGCGTCGATCGCGAGTGGATCGACGCGCCCCGGTGCGCTGTGCGCGGCCCCGTTCCCGTCAGCCGACGACGGCCGACCGGGCCCGAGTCCGTGCTGCCGTCGGCTCCATGAACCCCGCGACGTCCGAGCCGAACGGGCCGTCGGTCGTCGACCCGTACACCGGGAGGGAATGCATGGCGGCGGTGGTGAAGGACGGTGCGGGCAGGGTGAACCAGATGATCTTTCCCGCGTCATCGCTCGGTCGTACGCCCCAGCTCTCGCTGACCGCTGCGATCATCGCCAGCCCGCGCCCGGAGGTGGCGGACGAATCGGCATCGCACACGGTCGGCAGCCGGGGGTCGTGGTCGTGGACGGAGACCGTCAGCCGGTCGAGCAGCAGCTCGATCTCGACGGTGCATGATTTGTCCGGCTGTGCGTGCCGGTGGACATTGGTCAGCAGTTCTGTGACGCCGAGCGCTGCATGGTCGATCAGAGGATCGAGATGCCAGTAGCGCAGTTGCGCCGAAACGATTCTGCGGACCTGACCGATCCGCGACGGCAGGGCCTGGAGCTCCACCGCGCAGTGCCTGCTTGGCTCGCTGATCACGGCTGCGACTCCCCGAAATTGGTCCGGAAGAAGACGAAGGAACGGATCCAGCAGATGGCTGACTGCTGTTTCTGGTCATGCGTGGTCCGCCCTGCGTGGCTCCCGGCGGGGCGGCTTTCGCTGTCACCGCCGGTACACCATCAGTGACGTGTGACCAGCGTGACCCAGGGGGTTGGGCTCCGCAACTCGCGGTGTCCGTGCCGGACCGCAGTGTCAGACCCGCCGTCCCGCCGCACCCCGCAGCGCCTCCAGGAATCTGCGTACCGGCGCGGCCCCGCCGGGCCTGCGGTTGCGCTGGCCCATGGTCAGCCGATACCGCACTCCGTTGATACGGGCGACCGCCGAGTCGGCGGCCAGGAACCACGGCTTCGCGCTCACCGCCGTCACCGGGGCACTGGCGATCTCCCGCCCGTTGCTCGTCAGCAGCGCGATCCGGCCGTCCTTGACGATCACTTGGCCGGCCCTGGTCAGCGACCGCGCCCACCGCTGGATCCTGACATCGCTCGCGCGGAACTCCACCGTGCCGAACTCCGGCGCACCAAAATCCGCAGGGCTGAATTCTGTCTCGGCCATGGCTACTTCGCCCCCCTTGTACCGGCTTCTGCAAGTCTGCCCGCGGACAGGGCTCGTGCACCAGGCCTCATCACCACCGATTCCGGCCCGGCGTCCGGCCGGGTCCGCCTTCGGGGCGTGGGAGCCCGGGACGCCTGGGCCAAGGGAGGGCTATGGGCCGTCAAAGTAAACGTTTGTGCAGGTGGGGGGAATATCGTGGGTCCCACGAAGTACCGCCCGTCACCCGAAGGAGACCGCTGATGGACACCGGTGAGCACACACCCGGCGGTGGCGTCATGGAGACCGTGGACATCGACCGGAGCGATCCGGACTACCGGGCCTGGCTCAAGGAGGCGGTGCGCAAGGTCCAGGCGGACGCCAACCGCTCCGCGGACACCCATCTCCTGCGTTTTCCGCTGCCGGAGCACTGGGGCATCGACCTCTACCTCAAGGACGAGTCGACGCACCCGACGGGCAGCCTCAAGCACCGGCTTGCCCGTTCGCTCTTCCTCTACGGGCTCTGCAACGGCTGGATCCGCCGCGGCAAGCCGGTCATCGAGGCGTCCAGCGGCTCGACCGCCGTCTCGGAGGCGTACTTCGCGAAGCTGATCGGTGTGCCGTTCGTCGCGGTGATGCCCCGCACCACCAGCCCCGAGAAGTGCCGGCTCATCGAATTCCACGGTGGTCAGTGCCACTTCGTCGACGACTCCCGCCGGCTGTACGAGGAGTCGGCGGCCCTCGCGGCCGAGACCGGCGGACACTACATGGACCAGTTCACCTACGCCGAACGCGCCACCGACTGGCGGGGCAACAACAACATCGCCGAGTCGATCTATCAGCAGCTCAGGCTGGAGCGGTACCCCGAGCCCGCCTGGATCGTCGCCACCGCCGGCACCGGCGGTACCTCAGCGACCATCGGACGCTACGTCCGCTACATGCAGCACGACACACGGATCTGCGTACCCGACCCGGAGAACTCCTGCTTCTTCGACGGATGGACCCGGAACGATCAGCTGGCGACCGCCGACTGCGGCTCACGCATCGAAGGCATCGGCAGGCCCCGGATGGAGCCGAGTTTCGTGCCCGGAGCCATCGACCGGATGATGAAGGTGCCCGACGCGGCCAGCGTCGCGGCGGTCCGGGTGCTGGAGCGCGCCATCGGCCGCAAGGCGGGCGGCTCGACCGGCACCGGGCTGTGGAGCGCCTTCAGGCTCGTGGCCGAGATGGTGGAGAGGGGGAGCACGGGAAGCATCGTCACGCTGTTCTGCGACCCGGGCGACCGCTACCTCGACAAGTACTACTCGGACGACTGGCTGAGCGAGCAGGGCCTGGACATCCGGCCCTACACGGAGACCATCGACCACTTCCTGGCCACCGGTACCTGGCCCTCCTGAACGGACGAGAGGTGAGGTCCCGCAAACAGGGTCAGTCCTCCAGAAGAACGCCGAGCTCGCGGGAGAACACCCGCCGGCCGGCGGTCGCCAGCAACGGATCGACCCAGCGGGGCAGTAGCCTCACGCGCAGCTCCTCGACCCAGATCACATGCGAGCCCGAACCGGTCGGGCAGACGTCGATCGACGCACGGCCGCGCACCACGGAACCGCGCTTCTCCAGCCGGCACAGCCCCGCCCGCCCGGCTGCGGGCGGGGTCCAGCGCACCACTTCCATCGGATCGTCGAAACCCAGCGGCCCCATGCCCGTACGGGCCACGAAGACCGTTCCGGTCCGGGTGGGCATGCCCGTCGGCACGGTGACCGACGTGAACGGAACGGTCCCGCCGTGCCGCTCCCAGTCGGTCACCCGTCGCCACGCCTCGGCGGCGGGCAGAGGCGTGAAGCGCTCGATACGGAATACGGCCACAGCCCGATCCTAGGACGTCCGGCGCCCGTGAGTGCCGGAGCGGAAGGCGCGGACGCCACCCGGCGGCGGACTACTCGTCCGACGACCCGCCCGCCACCACCAGGCCCGGCAGGTGCTCCTCGATCTCCTGCCTGGCGGCGTCCGGCAGACCCGCGTCCGTGACGAACGCGTCGACCTCGTCGAGCGCCGCGAACGAACTCAGCCCCACCGTGCCCCACTTGGTGTGGTCGGCGACCACGACGACACGCCTGGCCGCCCGCACGAAGCGGCGGTTCGTCTCGGCCTCCGCGAGATTCGGCGTGGAAAGACCGGCCTCGACCGAGATCCCGTGCACGCCGAGGAACAGGACGTCGAAGTGGAGCGAACCGATCGCGCGGTCCGCGACCGGTCCGACGAGAGAGTCCGAAGGCGTACGGACCCCGCCGGTCAGGACCACCGTGGCCGCTCCGGCCCGCGCCCCGCCCGCCGTCGTCGGACGCTGCGCGCCATGGAACACATCGGCGACCCGCACCGAATTCGTCACCACCGTCAGCCCGGGTACGTCCAGGAGATGACGGGCCAGTGCGAAGGTGGTCGTGCCACCGGAGAGCGCGATCGCGCTGCCGGGCACCGCCATCGCGGCCGCGGCGCGTGCGATGTCCTCCTTGGCGCTGAGTTCCAGCGTCGACTTGGCCTCGAAACCGGGTTCGTGCGTGCTCGCCTCGACGACCGGGACGGCTCCGCCGTGCACCTTCTCGATGACGCCCTGACGCGCCAGGGCGTCCAGGTCCCGGCGGATGGTCATGTCGGAGACGCTCAGCTTGCGGGTCAGCTCGTTGACCCTGACCCCGCCGCGCTTACGCACATCGTCGAGGATGAGCGCGCGCCGCTGCTCCGCGAGCAGGTTCTGATTCTCGCTCAACGCCGGGCCCCGGCCCTTCCCTCTGTCCGCACGGTCCGGCAGCGGTCCTGCGGGACGCCCTCATCATCCCACGCACCCCCGCGGGCCGTCCCACTGGGGAGATTCGGTGAGAGCCGCTGCGTCGGGCGGCCCCGTCGGCGATGGTGGTGACTGCGCATCAGTTCAGATCCCAGCCGTCCCTTCCCGCCGGCCGCGAGCCGGACGGACCAGAGAGCGAGCCACCGACATTGCCCCCTGCACCCCAGGCCGAGTCCGCCCAGAGCAGCGGCGCCGCACTGGAACTGCTCGTCCACGGTGTCGGCGGAGCCACCCCGCAGGAGATGCTCGGTGACCCGCGTACGACCAGGATCACCGGTGACGCCACGGCCGCCGTGTACCGGCGCACCGAGGACGTCGGTGCCGAACAGCACCCCGAGCGCCACCGCGACGGACCCGTCGCCGAGGCCTACTGCTGGTCCAACCTCACCTCGGGCAACGGCTCCCGGGCCCTGTGGCTGCTGCTGCTCCCCTTCATGGTGGTCAACCTCGCCCACTGGATGAGGCCCGCCGCGCAGGGGCGCACCCAGGCGGTCCGGCTCTACGGGGTACTGGTGCGGCTCGTCGCCCTCAGCCTCACCGTGCTGCTGACCGCCGCGGCCTGCGAGGTCGCCCTCGACCTGGTGGCCTGGCAGTGCGCCGGGACTCCCGACTGCTCCGTACAACGCTCCTGGCTCGGCTTCCTGTCCACCCGGCAGGACGGGTGGTTCGCCCAGCCCGGACGCCGCCTCGCGGTCGCCGCGCTCGTGCCCGCCGCGCTCGTGGGACTGCTCTGGTACCTGTCCAACCGCACCTGGAGCGCCTACGAGTCGCAGCGCCCCCTGACCTGGGACGAACCGGACAGCACGGAAACGGACGCAGGCGCCGACGAGGACACGGACGTGGTGGCGCGGTCCGGCGCCCCTCTGGTCCGTCCGGCCCTCGGCAGGCCCGGCTTCTGGTACGGACGCAGGCTGGTGGCCCGTCTGCGTGCGGCGCACACCGCGGCCGGATTCCTCACGGTCGCGGCCGCGGTCGGTGTCACGGCGGCCCGGCACGACCGGTCCGCCGACGGCCCCGTACCCGCGGTGGCCGGCGTCCTGTTCGAGGCCGGCATCGTCCTGTGCGGACTCGTCGTCGTCGCGGTCGTCTGCCACCGGGGGCGCAGCGAGCGACGCCTCGACAACCAGGTCGACCGGGCCGTCACGACGTTCCTGCCCGGCACCGCACTCGCCCTGCTGCTCTGCGCGGTGGTCTACTCCGGCTGGTCACGTCCCGCCTGGGTGTCATCGGGCGCACTCCCCGGAGAGGCCGTCTTCCGGGCACTCACCCTCGGCCAGGGCCTGCTCGTCGTCGTACTCGCCGCGGTGGCCCTGAGCCTCTACCGGCGCGCCCCCGAGCCGCGCACCACCCTCCACGGCCTCGGCGGCCCCGCCGTGGCCATGCTCGCCTGCGCCCTCGGCGGTGTGATGACCGGCGGGATCGCCCAGCGCGTGGCCGACTGGCTGGACGGTCCCGGAACCCCCGGCATGGGCGCGGGTGCCGACATAGAGGGACCGCCCGTGCTCCTCAGCTGGCAGGCATCCGTCATCCCGGTCCTGCTGCTGCTCGTGCTCCCGCCCGTCATCTGGCTGGCGGTCCGCACCGTGCGCCGCGCCCGCCGGATGGGGCCCGGGATCGAGGCGGAGTACGGGGAGAAGCACCCCGAACCCGGACGGACCCGGCGAATCGCGCGCACGCGTGCCACCGCCGCACTCACCGATGCCGCCCCCGGGATCCTCGGACTGCTCTCAGCCGCCACCCTGCTGCTCGGTGCCGCAGCGGTGACCGGTTCCTGGCTCACCGGCGAGGTCCCCGGCCTCGCGACGGACGGCACGGGCCCCTTCGTCGAATCGCTCGCCGAGGCGGCCCAGTCGACCGGATCCTGGCTGACCGGATTCGGCGTCATACTGTTCGTCACCTGGGGCCGTCGTGCCTACCGTGACGTCTCCGCCCGGCGCACCATCGGCATCCTCTGGGACGTGGGTACGTTCTGGCCGCGTGCCGCCCATCCCTTCGCGCCGCCCTGCTACGCGGAGCGGGCCGTCCCCGACCTCTCGTCCCGGATGTGCGCCTGGACGGGGAAGACCCGCGGCAGGCTCGTCATCTCCGGCCACTCCCAGGGCAGCGTGCTCGCCGCGGCAGCGGTGTGGCAGCTCCCCGACCCGGCCCGGCGCCGGGTCGCGCTGCTCACCTACGGTTCCCCGATCGAGCGGCTGTACGGGCGCTGGTTCCCGGCCTACTTCGGCCGGGTCCCCCTCGAAGGGCTGGAGCGATCCGTGCACTGCTGGCGCAATCTCTGGCGTTCGACGGATCCGATCGGCGGCCCGGTCCTGATCGACGAGGGGCAGGGCCACGAAGTGGACCGGGGCCCGCTGAAGGACCCGCTGGTCTACGGACGCACCGCCGAACACCCACTGCCGGAACCGATCCTGGGACATTCGGACTACCAGGCCGACCCGGCCTTCGCCGTCGAGCGCGCCGCGCTTCTGGAACGGCTCGGGCCCGTCGTGCCCCAGCAGGCGGGCGGGGACGCGGAGGACCGGGGCGGCGTCGCTCAGGGCAGTGCCGGCAGGTCCTCCGGATAGAGCATGGTCAGGTCGTCCGTGCTCGGCTCGGGGAGCTGGGCGACCCGGCCCGCATGCCGCTCGACCATCGACTCGAAGGTCTGACGCGCCGTTCGGCCGTTGCCGAAGGCGGGGCCCTTGGGCAGCGCCGTGAAGTACTTCAGCAGCGCTTCCCCCGTCCCCTCCGCCAGGCTGTACTCGTGCTCGTCGGTCTGCTGCCCGACGATTCGCAGCAGTTCCTCGGGCTCGTAGTCGCTGAAGGTGATGGTCCGCGAGAAGCGGGACGCCACACCGGGGTTGACGGTGAGGAAGCGATCCATCTCGTGCGTGTACCCGGCGACGATCACCACCACGGCGTCGCGGTGGTCCTCCATCAGCTTCACCAGCGTGTCGATGGCCTCCCGGCCGAAGTCGCGGCCGGAGTCCTCGGGCGACAGGGCGTACGCCTCGTCGACGAACAGGACCCCGCCGCGCGCACGGTCGAACGCCTCCTGGGTGCGGATGGCCGTGGACCCGATGTGCTCGCCGACCAGGTCGACGCGGGACACCTCCACGAGATGGCCGTGCTCCAGGACACCGAGCGAGGCCAGGATCTCCCCGTACAGCCTGGCGACCGTCGTCTTGCCCGTGCCGGGGGAGCCGGTGAAGACCAGGTGCCGGCGCACCGACGCCGCCTTCAGGCCGGCCAGCCGGCGGCGGCGGCCCACCTCGATCATGTCGGTCAGCGCCCGCACCTCGCGCTTGACGCTGTCCAGGCCCACCAGCGCGTCCAGCTCTCCCAGCACGGCGCCCGAGTCGCGCACCGGCTCGGTGGGGGCCGAGGGGACGGTGGCGGGCTCGGCGGTCCGCTGCCCGGGCATCGCGCCGAGCAGCCCGGGCGTCGTCTGCGTCGCAGTCAGGACCGCGGGGGGCGGGGGAGTGACGCCGCGCAGACCGCTCTCGTCGCTGGTGCAGTCCTGTGCCACCGGACCACCCGCGTGCCCGTCGCCGCCGGAGCCGTCGGCGAATTCGTAGCCTCCGCGTGCGCACCGCTCGGTCCGGCACCGGGTCAGGGTGGACCGGCAGCCGTCCATCACATGGAAGCCGTAGCCCTCGCTCCCCGTGACCCGGCAGCTGTCGAAGGTCCCCCGGCCCTCGGCGGAGACGTAGAAACCGGCCTCCGCGGGAGAGGTGACCGTGCACCTCTCGATGGTCGGATCGGCACCCTTGGTCACGATGACCCCGGTCTGTGCCGCGTCGATGGTGCAGTTGTTCAGCGTGCCGCCGCTGCCGTGGTCACGGAACCACGCTCCGGTGGACGCCTCACGGATCCGGCAGTCGTCGAGCTGGGCGGTGGCACCGTCGCTGACCGAGACCGCCGTGTTGCGGATCTGGGACAGATCGCTGTCCACGACATCCGCGCGTGAGCCCCGGTCGAGGACGAAGAGGGCGTCGGGCACGTCGTGGACGCGGCACGAGTCGAGTATCACCGTGGCCCCGTCGCTGACCCACACCGCCGGATAGTCGCCCGTGCTGTCGTGGATCTCGCACTGGTTGGCGTCGACACGGGTGCCCGGGTCCCAGACCGACAGGCCGTTGCGGCCGAACCTGCGGACGGTGGAGCGCGTCAGGGTGAGCACCGAACGGGACCGCAGGTCGACCGCGTTCTCCGGGATGTCGTGGATGTCGCAGTCCGCGAGCGTGAGGACCGCGTCGGTGTCCAGGGTGACCCCGTCGGCGGACGTGCGGTGCACGGTGCAGTTCGTGAGATGCGCGGTACCGCGGGAGGTGACCTGAACCCCGCTGCCCTTGATCTCGTACACCTCGCAGCCCACCGCCTCCAGACCGCTGCCCTCCCCGGTCACGCTCAGTCCCGCGCCGGACGAGTGATGCACACGGCAGCGCTCGAGGCGCGGGTGCGCGCCGTCGCGCACAGAGACACCGGACTGCCCGGCGGAGACGATCTCGCACTCCTCGAACACGCCGCCCGCGCCGTCGAGTACGGCGATGCCCACGCCCGCCGGGTTGTCGACCGTGCAGCGGCGCACGGTGGGCCGTGCCGCGCCCCGCACCTCGATGCCGGCGGCCGACCTGGTCACGATGCGCAGATCCGAGAGCTCGGGAGCGCCCTCCTCGACGAGCAGCGCGGGGGCGGCCGAGTCCTGTCCCTCCACATGGAGGTCCTGGACGACGGCGGAGGCGCGGACGGTCAGGGGGACGCCGTCGGCCGGCGCGATCCGCACGGAGCCGGCGGACCCCTCGGGGCCGCGCAGTGTCACCGCGCGGTGGACGACGAGATTCTCCCGGTAGGTGCCGGGGGCGATGGTGAGGACGTCACCGTCCGCTGCGGCCTCCAGGGCGGCGGAGAGGGAAGCGTATTCGCCCGTACGGCGCCGCCATCGCGATGTGCCGGTGTGCGTCACCTGGACCGTGCCCTGTGCCATGGTGCTGCTGTGCCCCCACCTCGTGCCGTGTGCGCTGCCTCGTGCCTGTCCGCATGAGCCGCCGGTTCGCCGGCAGCCCTCCGGCCCGCCTGCCGAGGAGTCGGGCGGGCCGGTCCACCGTAGCGCGCGCGACGGGCGAGAGTTGACGGGTCGGCTGCTGAGAGGCCCTACTCAGCCGTGCACGAGGGGAACCTGCGTCGCCGGGATCAGCTGCCCGTACCCGTTCTGCCCCAGTCGGGGCCGACTTCGGCCCAGGCGCGGTCGAGCCGGGCGTACCGCCGTTGCATCATGCGCCATACGACGAGTCTGCGGGCGGTTTCCGTCAGACCGCCCGCGAGCAGCGCCACACCGATGCCTGCGAGCACCGCGTGGGTGTGCGCCGTGGAGGTGTCCATGGGGCGCATCGCCGTGTTGCCCCGGTCGTCCGTCCAGATCCGGATACGGGCGCCGGGAGCCGTCCCGGTGGACGCCGTCGACACGGTGCCCGTACGTGCCGTACCGTCCGGGGCGAGCCAGTCGGCCACCACCGACGTACGCATGGAGCCCTCGGTGACGGCCGCTTCGGGGTCCTGGGCGAAGCGGGACCTGCCCGAGGACGCTCGGACCACGACGGCGGCGGTGAGATGGCGTTGCTCGTGCTGGGCCCGCACCGTCCGCTGGAGAGCGTCGTCCGTGAGTGAACCGGCCTTCCAGCCGAGCACCGGTGCCACGAGCAGCATCAGCAGCAGCGCGACCAGCGCCACCCACGCCTCATGACGGTCGGTGGCCCGGCACACAGGATTGCGCCGCCACCGCCGGATTCCCAGAACCGCTCGCACAGTCATGCACCCCCTTCCCTGTCCGTGATAACCCGACAGGGCGACGAATACCTCCTCAGGCGGCGAAGAGAGAGCAACCTCACGCCGGCAACACCCCCTGTGTCACCCCGAGTTCCGAAGACATCACCAGGTTCGGGCGGTCAGCCGAGGACTCGCACCGGGTCCCCGACCCGGATCGCGCCGGTGCCCTCCGGGATCATGTTCTGGCCGAAGAGGAGATGCTTCCCGTCCCGGCGGTGCCGGGCGAGTGTGCGCAACGGCTCCTTGCCCCGCTCCGCCGTCCGCTGGTCGGTGGTCGTGATGACGCACCGCCCGCACGGCTTCACGACACGGAAGGCGACCTCCCCGATCGCGATCCGCTTCCAGCCGTCCTCGGCCCAGGGCGCAGTGCCGTCCACGACCACGTTCGGCCGGAACCGGTTCATCGGCAGCGGCCCCTCGTCCGGATGGTCCCCCTGGGCCACCAGCGAGTTGAGCGCGTCCAGCGAAGCGCGCGTGGTGAGGAGCAGAGGGAAGCCGTCGGCGAGTGAGACCGTCTCGCCAGGCCGGCCGAACTCCGGATCGACGGGCCTGCGGTGCGACGGCGCGTCGAGATGGACGAGCCGGACCTCCGCACCGAGGCGCGCGCTGAACCAGGCGTGTGCGGCCCCTGCGGCCACCGCCACCTCGACCTTGCTCCGGTGCAGCTCCGCGACGACGGTGCATGCCGGAGCGGGCACCTCCACCGTCAGCGGCGGGCTCCCGGGTGCAGACAGAGCCAATCCGCCACCGGGCAGGGGCTCGGCGGACAGCTGTGCCATGCGGGGCTGCTGACGCTGGGTGACGACCCTGTTCTCGATGTCGATCAGCATCCAGCGGCGGTCGCCGTCGAGTCCCCACGGCTCGACGACGGCCTCGTCGGCCGCGCGTGCGGCCAGCGACTTGACCGGATGGATGTACACGGCACTGAGTGCAGGAGAAAGCATGCTTTCATCCTGCCAGCCGTCACTGACGGTGCGCGCCGACGCGCGTCAGTACCCCCGGCTCTGATACGGGCGGTTGTAGGGGTCCTCGTACGGCGACTGCGCGGGAGCGGGCGCGGGCCGGGGGGAGGCGGGACGCATCGCCTCGTAACCCGTACCGGGCCGCTGCTGCTGTTGCGGCTGCTGGTAGCCGCGGGGCGCCGACGGCTGCTGCGGGATGTACGGCGCCGGCGCGTGCTGCAGCTGTGCGGGCTGCATCATCGGTGCCTGCTGCATCCCGGCGTTCTGGTACTGCGGCTGCGCCGTCTGCTGCGGGTAGCCGTAGGACCCGGTGTGCTGCGACGGGGCCGCGGGCAGGGCTGGGAGCGCCGACGGCAGAGCCGGCAGGTAGCTGTTCCCGGTGTCATAGGCGGCAGGGACCCGGATCGGTGCGATCTGAGGGGTCCCCCGCTCGGCGACCAGGGAGTCGTAGATCGGGGTGTCGGGGAACGACGGCGTGGCGTAGTAGCCGCTGCCGTAGGTGGAGCGGGGGGAGGTCATGACACATAAGTTAAGCCCACGATGTGCTGGTTGGGGAGCCCCAATCTTGGGGTCATCCGATTTATGCTGGTTCTGTCTGCCTGACCTGCCAAAACATCGTCAATGCTTCTGTTGACGGCGAGGGGCTTTCCCGCCGGAGTGCCCCATGGCTGACGAGAGGTGGCGGACGGGCCGCCCCGCTGCCGGATCAGGCGCAGCCGGTCGGCGGGGGAGCGGGGGGAGTGTCGGCCGCGCGCAGGCGGTCGAGCATCGCCTCGGAGATCTCGGTCAGCGCGTCGAGCTGACCTTCCTCGAGCGGATCCGTCAGCCACTGGCGGATGTGCGCCGCACGGCGCGGCAGCGCCGCGGTGATTGCCGTGAGGCCCTCGGGGCTGAGGGCGATGACGGTGCCCCGGGACGACCCGGGGCACGGCTCGCGGGTGAGCAGGCCGCGGCCGATCATCCGGTTCAGGTGATGGTGCAGCCGGCTCTTCTCGAACTGGGTGACACCGCTCAGCTCGAAGGCGCGCAGCTGCCGTTCCGGAGCCTGCTCCAGCGCGCTGAGGATGGCGAAGTCGGGTTCGGACAGTCCGGTGTCCTGCTGGAGCTGCTGGCCGAGCCGCCGCCAGAACAGCACCTGGCTCTCGAAGAACGCGTGCCAGGCGCGGTCTTCGCGCGCCGACAGATGGTCTGAGGTGCTGTTCATGGCACGGAATCCTAGGGAGGGCGAGGGGAGGTTGACACGTCACCCCAGTGCGCCATGGGTGCGCGCCCGTGTCAACCCGGTCCCCGTGCACCGGAGTCGGCAGCCCCGCCTCGTACCGGAGAGCGCCGTGCCGTCGCGTCAGCGGCACATCTGGTGCACGGTCTCCGGGCCGGCGGATTCCAGGCTCTGCCGGTGCAGCAGCAGGAGCTGCCGCCGTGCCGTACCCGCGTGCGGTGACAGTTCCGCCGCGCCCCGGTAGCAGAGGAGAGCCGTCTGACGGGCACCCGCATCCGCGGCCTTGGCCCCGGCCTCCGTCAGCGACTGGACGATCTGCTGGACCAGCGCGGCGGTCGGCCTGCCGGTGGTGGCCGTCAGGGACACGATCTGGCGGTAGTGGTGGATCAGCAGATCCCCCTGGTCGGCCGGGAGGCCCGCGATCCAGGTGATGGCACGGCGGTGTCTGACCACCCGGTCCCGGCGGGCCAGTTGGGAGTACGCGACCTCCCGGACCAGGCCGTGCCGGAAGACGTACGTGACGTCACGGGACAGCGCACCCTGCCGGACCCGGCGCAGAAAGTCCTTCTGCTCCAGCTGGCGAAGACCGGCCGCAGCCTCTTCGGGGTCCAGCTCCGACAGGGCGGCCACGCCGCCGGGCCCGATCCGGCCGTCGAGCACGGCGGCATCCCGCAACAGGGTCTTCCTCGCGGGCGGCAGTGTGTCCAGCTGGGCCGCGACGACATTGCGCACCCGCCGCGGAACGGGCGGTATCCCGCCCTGCGGCCGGTCCCGGAGCACCCGGGCGAACTCCTCGGCGAACAGCGGCACCCCGCCGACCAGGGAGACGAGCTCGGCGTCCGAGCCGGCGTCGACCCGGCGGTCCAGCAGGCCGGTCAGGAGCTCGGCGGCCGTGTCGTCGGGGAGCGGGTCGAGCACCAGCGTCGTGGCGTCACGCTTGCCGCAGGACCAGCGCGGACGACGCTGCCGCAGCTCCGGGCGCGCGGTCACGACAACCAGCAGCGGTACCCGGACGAGGCGCTCGGTGAGGTCCTCCACATGGTCCAGGAGCGCCCTGTCCGCCAGGTGGATGTCCTCCAGCAGCAGTACGGTCGGCTGTTCCGCCGCCACTTCCTCGATGAAGCGCCGCCCTGCCGACCAGAGCTCCTCCCCTGCGTCACCGCCGGACCGGACGACCGTGCCGCGTACCGGTACGACGACCTCGGGCCGCAGCCGGTCCAGCATCCAGACCGCCTCGTCACCGGTCCCCATCAGCCGGTGCACGGCGTCCGTGAGCTTCCGGTGGGCGAGCCCCTCCGGCTCACCGTCCGCGATGCCCGCGTACGAGCGCACGACGGCGGCCAGCGGCGCGAAGGCCCTTCCGCCGCCGAAGGCCGGCAGTCGCACCGTGAGTTCGCGGACGGCTCGCGAACGGTTCCGCAGCGAACGGCCGAACTCCGCCACCAGGCGGCTCTTTCCGAGGCCGGACTCACCGAGCACTGTGGCCAGGTGGGGTCTGTCGCGGCGCAGTACATCGCTCAACAGGCCCGTGAGGACTTCGAGCTCACGCTCGCGCCCGACCAGCCGGGTGCCGGCCTGCGCCGGTGCGGGGGAGGGGAGCACGACGCTGATCTCGCGGCCGGCGCCGGCGTCGCCCGGAGCGGCGTGGTCGAAGAGATAGCCGCTGGCCCGTCGAGTCGCCTCGGAGATGCGGACGCCGGTCCGGCCGGCGACGGCGAGCAGGGCTTCGCACTCGTCCAGCACCGAGCCGGTCACCTCGGCGGGATGGTCGTCGCCCGCGTCGTCGTACGTGGCCAGGACCTCACCGGTGGCCACCGCCAGCTGCACACTCATGCAGCCGGCCGGTGCGATGCCGAGCCGCTCGCGGATGGCCAGGGCCAGCCGCACCGCGCGCCCCGGATCGTCCTCGTAGGCGCGGGGGACGCCGAAGAACACCGGCCGCACGGAACCCAGCGTGCCGCGCACCAGCCCGCCGAACCGGGCCGCCTCCTCGACGACGATGCCCGTGAGATCGCGGAGGGCCTCGTCGATCTGCTCGGGGTCGTCGGCATCCGTGCCCACACGCGCGCGGATCAGCAGGACGCTCGCCTGCTTGCGTTCGGTCATCGCGCGCGCCCGCCGGTGCGGAGGACGCACCTCGGCACCGGCCGCGGACGGCGGTGCGGGTGGTGCGGCAGGGGCGGGAGGGCCGGGCGGCGCGTAAGTGGTGAGGGCGACGGCATGCTCGGCGGGCACCGGAACGGGCAGGGGGGCGAACACGCGCACGGCCGCGCGGCCGGGCGCTGGGGGCGGGCGGGGGTGGTCGGCGACGGACGGCTCGGGGGCCGCCTGATAGGCCAGCGCGGGGCGCTGGTTGAGGATCGCGCGCTCCAGGTCCTGGAGCTCGGGGGCGGGGTCGAGCCCGTAGCCGTTGACGAGCTCGTCGCGGATGCGCTGGTAGACGGCCAGCGCCTCCGGCTGCCGTCCGCACCGGTAGAGAGCCAGCATCAGAAGACCGCAGAGCCGCTCGCGGACCGGTTCCTCGTCGGCCAGGGCGGCCAGCTCGCCCACGAGTTCGCGATGCCGGCCGAGCGCGAGCTCTGCCTCGGCGCAGTCCTCGAATGCCGTCAGCCTGGCCTCCCGGACCACGGCGGACTCCGGCCAGGCGACCCCGTGCTCGGACACGTCGGCCAGCACCGGGCCCCGCCACAGGGCCAGAGCTTCCCGCAGCAGCCGTGCCGCCGTCGCCCACTCCTCGACCGCGAGTGCGGCACGGCCACGCTGCACCAGTTCCTCGAAGCGTGTCAGGTCGATCTCCGACGGGTCGACCCGCAGCACATAACCGGGGGGAGACGTCGTCAGCGAGACGGACTCGTCCTCCGAGAGCGCCCGGCGCAGCCCAGCGACAGCGTTCTGCACCATCTTGCGGGCCGTGGGCGGCGCGCCGTCCCCCCACAGGGTCTGGACGAGCTCCCTGGTGGCGACGACCTTGTTGGGGTGCAGCAGGAGATACCCCAGCGCCGCACGCTGGTTGACCCCGCCGAGCTGCACCGGCACCCCGTCGCGCGTGGCTTCCAACGGACCCAGCAGATTGAACCGCATCACATGCCCCCCGTCATGGCCGGCCGCAGGGACACGGGCGAGGCGCCGCGCGCTCACGTGGCCGTCGGGCCGGTCCGATCGGCATGTCGAATACGACCCGGCTGCCCAGCATAGGAGAGAACAGCTCTGCCGCCCTTGTTGCTTAATGGGCTGTTCACAGACTTTCCGCAGGGCCGATGTCTCACGGATCCAGACGGAAGAACCTGCGGTACAGGGCGACTTGATGGTCCAGCATATGGATGCCGTGATGGACGGAAAGGCCCAGTGAGGCCGCCTTCCTGAGCAGTTCGGTCTCCCGGGGGCGCATCACGATGTCGGCCACGACCGCGCCCGCGGGCAGCCGGTGCGGCGCGAACGGCAGCGGATCGCCGGGGTTCAGCCCCAGCGGAGTGGCGTTGACGGCCACGTCCGCGTCGTGCAGGCGCGGTGCGCCGGAGCCCGTCGCGCGGCCGGGCGCGCTGCGGTCGAGGCGGTCGGTGAGCGCGGACAGCCTGTCCGGGTCCGGGTCGAACACCGACAGGTGCGCCGCCCCAGCGCCCAGGAGCGCCGCGGCGATGGCGGTGCCCGCACCTCCGGCACCCGCGAGGAAGACCCGCTTGCCGCGCGGGTCGTGGCCGGCGCTCCGCAGACCGGCGACGAACCCGGCACCGTCGAAGTTGTCGCCGTACCAGCGGCCGTCGGGCTCGCGCCGCATCGCGTTGGTGCTGCCGACCAGCGCGGCGGCCGGGCTCAGCTCGTCCGCGTAGCGACAGGCGTCGAACTTGTGCGGGACGGTGATGAGCAGGCCGTCCAGATTGCTGATGAGCTGCAGCCCGCTGATGATCGCCCCGAACCGGTCCGCCGGTGCGTGCACGGGGAACAGCACGGCGTCCAGCCCGAGGCGCGCGAAGACCGGATTGAGCAGACCCGGCGCCCGCACCTGTGCCACGGGGTCACCGAGGACGGCGTACAGCCGTGTGCTTCCGCCGATGTCAGGCACGGGAGCCCGGCTCCCGTGGCATCGCTTCCAAGGTGGCGGCCACGACCCGCTCCGGGACGTCCCGCACGAGCTCGGCACCCCGGGGACCGTCCAGGACGAAGGTCAGCCCGTCGGTGGCCTTCTTGTCCAGCCGCATGAGAGCGATCAGCGCGGCGGTGCCCACATCGGCGGGCAGCCGGACGGGCAGCCCGTACCCCGCGACGACAGTGGTGTGCTCCGTGACCCGTGCCGGGCCGATCCGGCCGAGTGCCCCGGCCAGCCGGCCCGCGAACACCGTTCCCACGGCTACCGCCTCACCGTGCCGCAGCGCGAAGTCGGTGGCCCGTTCCAGGGCGTGCCCCAGGGTGTGGCCGTAGTTGAGCAGATGCCTTGGCCCGGTGTCGCGCTCGTCCGCTGCGACGACGGACGCCTTCAGCGCCACGCTCGCTGCGATCTGCTCGTGCAGTGGCAGCCCGCGCAGATCACCTGCCCCGATGAAGTGGCAGCGGGCGATCTCGCCGAGGCCGTTGGTCCGTTCCCTGGGTGGCAGCGTCTCCAGATAGTCGGTGTCGCAGAGAACGGCGCTGGGCTGCCAGTAGGCACCGACCAGGTTCTTGCCCTGGGGGAGGTTCACCGCCGTCTTCCCTCCGACACTCGCGTCGACCTGCGCCAGCAGGGACGTGGGCAGATGGATGACGGGCACACCGCGGTGGTAGAGCGCCGCCGCGAGCCCCACCGCGTCGGTGGTCGTACCGCCGCCGCACGAGACCACCACGTCCGACCTGCTGAGTCCGAACTCGGCGAAGCGGGAACAGAGTTCCTCCACCCAGGACAGCGACTTGTCCCCTTCGCCGTCCCGGGCGGGCACGACCAGTGAAGGTACACCGGGATCCGGCGTCCACTCGGGCGGCCTGGCCGACACCACGGCCGCCCGCCTCGCTCCGATCCCGGCCACGACCCCGGGGAGCGAATGACGCACGCCGGGGCCGATGTGGACGGGGTACGCGCGACCGGGCAGGGACACGTCGATGCGCCTGGGTGCCACGGCGGGAGTGGTGGTCATGTGTCTGCTCCACATCTGTCTGTCCTGAGTGCCGAAATACCGCGTCTTCGTGCTGACCGCAGTCCTGGGGCGAGCCGTTCCGAACTCCGGTCGAGTGGCCGACGGCCGTCCGTCAGTGACCGCGGGCCAGTGACACGGCCCCGTACAGCGACGACAGCCCGCCCAGCGCCGCTGCCCGTACAGGCACGGGGGGCGCCCCCGGCCTGGCCAGGCGCCCGGCATGTTCGGCGACGAGCGGGACGAATCCCGGCAGCCCGGAGGCGAAACCCCCGCCGATGAGGACGAGTTCGGGGCGGGTGAGCTCGCACAGGCCGGTCACGGCCGCCGCGAGTGCCTCGCCGCTCTCCTCGACTGCGGAGACCGCCCAGTCCGCCCCGGCCGTGAAGCCCTCCCGTAACGCCTCGAAGGGCACGGGCAGGCCCAGGAGCCCGGCAGCCCGGCGCAGCGTCGCCGGCCCGGACGCCAGCGCCTGCACACAGCCGCGCCGCCCGCAGTCGCAGCGTTCGCCGGCCCGGTCCACGACCACGTGCCCGACCTCGCACGAACCCCGGCCGGGTCCCGGGATCGGCCGGCCGTCCACGACGACCCCGCCGCCGATCCCCGTGCCGACCCCGAGATAGACGAGATTCCGGCAACCGGCCCGGCCCGCCTCGGCCAGGGCCGCCAGGTCACCGTCGTCCGCGATCCGGACCGCCGCCTCGGGGAAGAGTCCCCGCAGCTCCTCGCGCAGCCCGAGCCCGGTCCAGTGCGGGCGGCCCGGCCAGGTGACGACACGGCCCTCGCCGTCCAGCGTGGCCGGCATGGCGACCCCGACGGCCTCGACGGGACCTCCCCAGTCCGCTCGCAGCAGGCCGACGTGACGGGCCAGTGCTGCCAGGTCCCGCGTGCCGTCGGGCCGAGGGCGGGTGGAAGGCGACTCCGGCGCCGTGGGCCACCGGAAGACCGAACCCACGGCCCGTGCGCCGTCGCCCTCGATACGCAGGGCGACCTTGGTGCCGCCCACGTCGATTCCCAGATAGCCGATGACGACTCCCGATTCCGGTGTGTCCGTGGTCCGAGTGACGTACTCAGCGCGGCACTTTGGCCAGCAGGGCCTGGGCGGCGAGCCGGTAGCCGTCGGAGCCCAGGCCGACGATCGCGCCGTCGGCGAGCGGGGCCAGCACCGATGTGTGCCGGAAGTCCTCGCGTGCCCATACGTTCGACAGGTGGACCTCGATCCACGGGCGGGGGTACGAGGCCAGGGCATCGCGCAGGCTCCAGCCCGCGATCATCAGGGCACCGGGGTTGATGATCGCCCCGACCGTGTCGTACGCACCCTGGACCGCCTGGATCAGCTCGCCCTCCGACTCGCGTTGTACGGAGACGACCTTCCAGCCCCGGTCCGCGACCTCCCGGGCCACCGACTCCTCGATATCCGCGAGCGTGTCGGTGCCGTAGATCTCCGGCTCACGGCGGCCGAGTATCCCCAGATTAGGTCCGTTCAACAAAAGCAGCTCGGTCATGTCCCCGTTATAACAGCTGCACTTCCGGGCTTTCGTAAAACGAACGGAATGAACGCGGGACAGGAGAAATGTAGGGGGGTCACTAGGGGACATGACGGCCCGCCATTCCGTGGGTTAGCGTGCCGAAATCCGCATCCTCGACGAGAAAGGCAGCGGAATTATGGGCGCGATCGAGTATCCGGCTCCGGAGTTCCCGGAGTGGCCGCAGTACGACGCCGAGGAACGTGAAGGTCTCATCCGCGCGCTCGAACAGGGCCAGTGGTGGCGCATGGGCGGCAGCGAGGTCGACTCGTTCGAGAAGGAGTTCGCCGATTATCACGGTGCCGAGCGGGCGCTCGCCGTCACCAATGGCACGCATGCCCTGGAGCTCGCGCTCCAGGTGCTGGGTGTGGGCCCCGGGACGGAGGTGATCGTGCCGGCGTTCACCTTCATCTCGTCCTCCCAGGCCGCGCAGCGGCTGGGGGCGGTCGCCGTGCCCGTCGACGTCGACCCGGACACCTACTGCCTCGACGTGGCCGCCACGGGGGCGGCCATCACCGAGCGCACCCGGGCGATCATGCCGGTCCACATGGCCGGCCACCGCGCCGACATGGACGCCCTGGACAAGCTGTCGGCCGACAGCGGCGTCCCCGTCATCCAGGACGCGGCGCACGCCCACGGAGCCCAGTGGCGCGGCCGGAAAGTCGGCGAACTGGGATCGATCGCCGCCTTCAGCTTCCAGAACGGCAAGCTGATGACCGCGGGGGAGGGCGGGGCGGTCACCTTCCCCGACAACGCGTCCTACGAGGAGGCGTTCCTGCGGCACAGCTGCGGGCGGCCCTTCACCGACCGCAAGTACTTCCACCGGACGTCGGGCTCCAACTTCCGGCTCAACGAGTTCTCGGCCAGTGTCCTGCGCGCCCAACTGCGCCGCCTGGACAGCCAGATCGCCACCAGGGAACAGCGCTCACCGCTCCTCAAGCGGCTGCTGTCCGAGATACCCGGGGTGGTGCCGCAGGGCCGGGACGAGCGCGCCGACCGGGTCCCCCACTACATGGCGATGTTCCGCGTCCCGGGCGTCACGGAGGAGCGGCGCAACGCGATCGTCGACGAACTCGTCGCCCGCGGACTGCCCGCCTTCGTCGTCTTCCGGGCGATCTACCGCTCCGACGGGTTCTGGGAGACCGGCGCCCCGCGGGAGTCGGTGGACGAGCTCGCCCGCCGCTGCCCCGTGACCGAGGCCCTCACGGCGGACGGCATCTGGCTGCACCACCGCACCCTGCTGGGCACCGAGCAGAACATCCACCGGGCCGCAGAGATCATCGCCGACGTCCTGGCCACGGCATGACCGCCTCCGGGGGACGTGAAGGCCCGGTCAGGGTCGCCCTGGTGGGGCTCGGCTGGGCCGGCAGATCGATCTTCTGGCCCCGCCTCGACAAGCACCCGCTGTACGAGGTCACGGCTGTCGTCGAACCCGACGCCTCGGTCCGCGAACGGTTCGCGGGCGAGGGCGGCCCACGGGTGCTCGCCCACGACGCGGACCTGGACCCGGCCACCACCGACCTCGCCGTCGTAGCCGTGCCCAACCACCTCCATGCCCCCGTCGCCACCCGGCTGCTGCGCCGCGGCATCCCGGTGTTCCTGGAGAAGCCGGTCTGCCTGAGCGTCGCCGAGGCGGATCAGCTCGCCGCGGCCGAACAGGCGGGCGGCGCGGTCCTGCTCGCCGGAAGCGCGGCCCATTACCGCACGGACGTACGGACGCTGAGCTCGCTCGCCGCCGAGCTCGGCCCCATCCGGCACATCGATCTGGCCTGGGTGCGCGCCGGCGGTGTGCCGGACGCCGGAGGCTGGTTCACGAGCCGGCGGCTCTCCGGCGGCGGAGCACTCGTCGACCTGGGCTGGCACCTCCTGGACACGGTGGGATCGCTGCTCGGACCTGCGGACTTCCAGCAGGTCGTCGGCACGGTCTCCGACGATTTCGTCAACCGCGGTTCACGCCGGGCGTCCTGGCGTCAGGAAGGCGGGGAGGCCGCCCCGGCGCCTGCGGACGACGGGGACGTGGAGGACACCGCACGAGGCTTCCTGATCACCGACGGCGGCGCATCGGTGGCACTGCGCGCGAGCTGGGCCTCGCACGAGTCGCGCGACGTCACCCGCATCACCGTCGAAGGAAGCGCCGGCACCGCCACCCTGACCTGCACCTTCGGATTCAGCCCCAACCGCCAGGACCCCGTGCTGACCCGCACCGGGGACGGCGTCACCGTGGAGGTGCCGGTGACCGCCGATCCGGTCGGCGCCGAGTACGCCCGACAGCTCGACGACCTCCACGGCAGGCTCACCGACCCCCGGAGCCGCGGCGTGGCCGTGGCACAGGCACGGCAGACGATCGACGTGATCGAACGGCTCTACGCATCGGCGCGCACCACCGGACGGCGCCACCCGCTCCCGGCCGGTCATGGCGCGCGCTGAGGCCCGCACCGCGGGCCGTCCCACCAGGCACGGCCGAACCCCAGGCCGTCCGACCGCGTACGGCCGAACCGCAGGCCGTCCGAACAACGTACGGAGACCTCATGCCCACCCCGCTCCACCCGCCCTCCACCACGTCCACGGCGCGCGCGGCCGTCCCCCGCGCGGTGATCTTCGACCTCGACGGTGTGATCGTGGACAGCTTCGCCGTGATGCGGCAGGCGTTCCTGACCGCGTACGCCGAGGTCGTCGGCGACGACCAGGCGCCCTTCGAGGAATACAGCCGCCATCTGGGCCGGTACTTCCCCGACATCATGCGCATCATGGGACTGCCGACCGAACTGGAGGCGCCGTTCGTCCGCGAGAGCTACCGCCTCGCCGGCCAGGTGACCGTCTTCGACGGCGTACGTGAGCTGCTGCCGGAGCTGAACCGGCGCGGACTGCGGCTCGCCGTGGCCACCGGCAAGAGCGGTCCACGCGCCCGTTCCCTGCTCGACGGACTGGGACTGCTGGACGCCTTCGAGCACGTCATCGGATCCGACGAGGTGGCCCGGGCCAAGCCGGCACCCGACATCGTGCTGCACGCACTGGACCTGCTCGACGTACGGGCGTCGGAAGCGATGATGGTCGGCGACGCGGTCACGGACCTGGCCAGCGCCCGCGCCGCCGACGTCACAGCGGTGGCCGCGCTGTGGGGCGAAACCGATGAGTCCGCCCTGCTCGCCGAACGACCGGACGCGGTGCTGCGCAGGCCCGCCGATCTGCTGGCGCTGTGCCCGCAGAGCCTCACGGCCTGACGCGGCGCCCCGCAATCCCTTCACCACGGCGGCCCCC
>NZ_JBHWZS010000042.1:0-40571 GCF_042728155.1 Streptomyces sp. NPDC060209 | reverse complement strand
GTTCCTGGAACCGGGCCCCACGCGTATGTCTGCGGCGTCAGTCCCCGCAGCGGCCCTCACGGAGCGAGTGCAGGTGCTCGCTGGACTTGCGGGCGAAGGCGAACGACTCGACCGGGTTGTCGTGCTCGGTCTGCCAGTGGTGGTAGGTGCGGCCGCGGTGGGTGCGCGCGGTGACCCGGCTCAGGAAGTTCTTGTAGTCGATGTCCCCGTCACCGACGTCCGTCATGTTGTAGCCGTCACGGGCGGAGTCGTCCCGGGTGCCGTCCTTGACGTGGAAGAGGGGGTAGCGGTCGGGCTGCTTGAGCACGTAGTCGATGGGGTTGAAGGGCGCCGGTGTGCCGTCCACCCGCTTGCCGAAGCGGAACTGCGCGCAGAACGCCCAGTAGATATCCATCTCGAGATAGACCAGGTCGGGGTCGGTCTCGGCGAGCAGGACGTCGTAGAGGCGCACCTTCGGCTTGTCGGTCGCGAAGGAGAACTCCTCCGCGTGGTTGTGCTGGTAGAACTTCATGCCGCGCTTCCGGGCGGCGGCGCCGTAGGTGTTGAAGTCCTCGGCTGCCCGCTTCCAGCCGTCGACCGTGGAGCCGTACCGGAAGGGCCCTGAGGCCGTGCCGATGTGCTTGAGGCCGAGGGCCTCCGCCTCGTCGAGGACCTTGGTGAGGTTCTGCGCGAAGGAGTAGGCGTCGGGGTTGTTGTCGTCGTAGTAGTTGACGTGGCTGCCGATGGGGTTGAGGCCGTGGTCCTTGGCCAGCCTCTTGAGCTGGGCGAGGGTGATGGCGCCGGCCGAGCCCTGGGTGTATCCGGCGAACTCGATCTCGTCGTAGCCGTACTTCTCGAGCTCGGCGAAGACGGGGGCGAAGCCGAGAGTGGAGACCTTGTCCCGGAGGCTGTAGAGCTGGATGCCGAGGCGGCCGGGGGGCAGGACCGCGCGGCCCTTGCCGTGGCCGTGGTCGTTCCCATGGCCGCCTTGCGGGCTCGCGGCCTGGGCCGCTGCGCCGCTGAGGAGGGTCGCTGCCGTGGCTCCGGCGGCGACGCCCAGGACGTTGCGGCGGCTCAGTCTGCGCGCGAGCTCGGGGTCCTTCGGGGTGCGGCTCATGATCACAAATCTCCTTGTGAGCGTGCGGGGGGAGGATTGTCAGTGCAGTCCTGCAAGCTGGAGGAGCAAGGACTTCACTTCGGTGGCCTGGACTCGGCCGTTGAACGCGTGGGGGGTGGAGCAGAGGATGAGCGGACCTTCGTCGTCGCTCGTGGGGAGGCGGCCGTGGCTGCCGCGGATAGGTGAGGGATCCAGGGGGACGACCGCCATGCGGTAGCGCATCCCGAGCTTCTTGCGGGCGACCGCCGAGGCGGCCTTGACCCGGACATAGGGGTCCTGGGGGTCCATGAAGAGCTCTACGGGGTCGTAGCCCGGCTTGCGGTGGATCTCGACGAGCTGCGCGAAGTCGGGTGCGCGGTCGTCGTCGAGCCAGTAGTAGTACGTGAACCAGGCGTCCTTCTCCGCGACGGCGACGAGCTCGCCGGAGCGGGGGTGGTCCAGATGGTTGGCCTTCTTGCCCTCGTCGTCGAGGAGCTCCGCGATGCCGGGCAGGTCCGCCAGGGCTTCCCGGGTCGCTTCCAGGTCCTCGGGCCGGCGTACGTAGACGTGGGCGAGCTGGTGGTCGGCGACCGCGAAGGCACGGGAGGTCATCGGGTCGAGGTACTCCATGCCGTCCTGGGTGTGGACCTCCAGCAGGCCGGCGCGGCGCAGGGCGCGGTTGATGTCGACGGGCCGGTCGACGCGTGTGATGCCGTACTCGGAGAGCGCGACGACGGTGCGGCCGGCTGCCCTGGCGTCGTCGAGCAGGGGTGCCACGGCGCGGTCGAGGTCGGCCGCTGCTCGATGGGAGCGGGGGTCGTCGGGGCCGAAGCGCTGGAGGTCGTAGTCGAGGTGCGGCAGATAGCAGAGGGCCAGGTCGGGGTTGCGGGTGGCGAGGATGTGCCGGGTGGCGTCGATGATCCACTGCGAGGAGACGAGGTCGGCTCCGGGCCCCCAGAAGTGGAAGAGGGGGAAGGTGCCGAGTTTCTCCGTCAGTTCGTCGTGCAGCGCCGGGGGCCTGGTGTAGCAGTCGGGTTCCTTGCGGCCGTCGGCGTAGTACACGGGACGCGGCGTGACGGTCCAGTCGGTTTCGGCGCCCATCGCGTACCACCAGCAGATGTTGGCGACGGTGTAGCCCGGGTGGGCGCGCCTGGCGGCGTCCCAGAGCTTGTCCCCCTCGACGAGACCGTTGTGCTGGCGCCACAGCAGCACGTCACCGAGCTCGCGGAAGTACCAGCCGTTGGCGACGATGCCGTGTTCGGCGGGGGTGGTGCCGGTGAGGAAGGTGGACTGGGCGGCGCAGGTGACGGCGGGCAGCACGGTCGAGAGGGGTGCCTTCGATCCGGCCATGGCCCGGAGGTTCGGCATGTGCTGGAGCAGCTGAGGCGTGAGGCCGACGACGTCGAGGACGAGGAGCGGGGTGGGGTGCGTGCCGGGTGCGGTCACGGGAGCTCCTTGAGTCCGAGGTCGGCGAGCAGGTCGCGGGCGAGGGTGAGTTCGGCGGCGATCCCGTCGGCGAGCTGGGTGCGGGTGCGCGGCCGCAGTTCGGCGGGGAGCGCCTGCCAGGTGTACGTCTCGACCTCGAGGTGCCGGGTGAGGGGCGCGGGCCCGCCGACGAGCCTGTTCAGCACGGCCTGGAGAACGGGGAGTGTGGAGGTGAGCGGGGGTGCGGGTGGCGCGTGCAGGGGGACGTGGAAGTGGGAGCGCCAGGGCGTGCTGTCGGGGAGCACGCCGCCGGACACCGCCTCCTCGAGATCGTCGGTTCCGCGCAGGCCCGCCGTGGTGAGGGTCCGTGTCTGGTGCAGGAAGCGGGGTTCGGCGAAGGCACCCAGCGCCTCGCGCACCTCGGGCAGGTGCGGGTGTTCGGCGTGCAGCGCCGCGGAGAGCTGGGCCTTGACGACGGGGATCCCGGCCGCGCGCAGGGCGTCGAGAGCGGTGTCCGGGTCCTCGAAGGAGGTGGCGAGGTGACAGGTGTCGACGCAGATGCCGATGCGGTCGTGGCTCACCTCGGTGAGGGGGCCGATGGCGTCGGCGGTGGTCTCCACGGTGCAGCCCGGCTCGGGTTCGAGGCCGATCCTGATGGCCTTGCCGGTCAGCTCGGCGAGGGCGTCGAGCCGCTGTGCCAGCGTGCTGAGTGCCTTACGGGCCGTGCCGGCCGCCGTGGGGTCGTCGGCGAACGGAGTGCGCCAGGCTATGGGCAGGGTGGAGATGGTGCCTTCGGTGACGTCGTCGGGGAGCAGGGCGGCGAGCAGCCTGGCCAGGTCGGTGGTGTGGGCGAGCCGCTCGGGATCGGTCCAGTCCGGTGTGTAGACGCGGTACTTGACCTCCTGGGCCCCGAAGCCCTCGTAGGGGAAGCCGTTGAGGGTGACCACTTCGAGACCGCGGTGTTCGAGCTCGCCGCGCAGCGAGCGCAGCGCGGCGGGGTCGTTGATCAGGGCGCGGGCGGCGTCCCTGGCGAGCCAGAGGCCGATGCCGATGCGGTCCCGGCCGAGCCGTTTGCGCACGGGCTCGCAGTGGTCGCGCAGTTGGGCGCGGACTCCTTCGAGGGTTTCGGCCGGGTGCACGTTGGTGCAGTACGCGAGGTGGACCGTGGAGCCGTCCGGGTGGCGGAAGCGCATGCTTCACTCCCCGCCGCGGAGAATGGAGTTGCCCTCGTGCAGCGCGGCGGGGGCGGCGGTGTCGAGCTGGAGACGGCCGCTCTGCCCGTAGAAGGCGACGGGGTTGCGCCAGAGCACCTTGTCGACTTCGTCCTCGTCGAATCCGGCCTTCAGCATGGTGTCGGCGACCTTGCGGGTCTTCAGCGGGTCGCTCTTTCCCCAGTCGGCGGCCGAGTTGACGAGGATCCTGTCGGTGCCGTGGTTCCGCAGGACCGTGATCATCCGGTCCTCGTCCATCTTGGTGTCGGGATAGATGGAGAAGCCGGCCCAGCAGCCGCTGTCCAGGGCGTCCTTCACGGTCGTCTCGTTGAGGTGGTCGAGCAGTACGAACTCCGGGGAGAGGTCGGATTCCCGGACGACGTCGATGGTGCGGCGCAGCCCGGCGAGTTTGTCGCGGTGGGGGGTGTGGACGAGTGCGGGGAGACCGTGTTCGGCGGCGAGCTGGAGCTGGGTCGCGAGCGCGGTGTCCTCGGCGGGGGTCATCGAGTCGTAGCCGATCTCACCGACGGCGACGACGGAGTCCTTGACGAGGTAGCGGGGCAGGGCGTCCAGGACGGGGGTGCAGCGGGGGTCGTTCGCCTCCTTGGGGTTGAGGGCGAGCGTGCAGTGGTGGGCGATGCCGTACTGGGAGGCGCGGAAGGGCTCCCAGCCGAGGAGGGCGTCGAAGTAGTCGAAGAAGCTGGCGGGCGAGGTGCGGGGCTGGCCGAGCCAGAAGGAGGGTTCGACGAGGGCGCGGACCCCGGCGTCGTACATCGCCTGGTAGTCGTCCGTGGTGCGGGAGGTCATGTGGATGTGGGGGTCGAAGATACGCATCAGGACTCCTCCGTGGGGGCGGGGGCGGGCGCCGGGGCCGTGAGGTCGAGGACGGTCCGCAGACCGGCGGGGACGGCACGCCCCGCCGCTGTGCGCTCTGCTGCGAAGTCGCCCAGCATTCGGGCCAGTTCGGCGTCCCCGCTGGATCGCTCACCGAGTCGGTCGAGGGCCTCGACGGGGACCTCGGTGAAGAGGCATTTGAGGACGGCGTGCCGCCAGCCGTGCGCGTCGAGGTGAGCCGCGCCGTACGGGCCGACGGCCGCGGCGACCAGCCGGGTGTCGTTGGTGCGCAGGGCGTCCTCGACGAGCGGGAGTGCGGTGGCGCCGAGGTCGAGCCTGTGCAGGGTGAGGAGGACGGCGCGGCGTTCGGCGGCGGTGCCCTGCTCGTAGAGCCTCGTCACGGCGGGCAGCCCCGCCCGGGCCTCGACCAGCAGCAGCGCGCGCACGGAATCGGCGTGTTCGAGTCCGCAGTGTCTTCCCGCCGAGGCGAACCGCAGCTCCCAGGGTGGGTTACCGCTGTCCGCGTCGGGGTGGGCCGCGGCGTGCGCGGCCTCGGCGAGCGCTTCGTCGAGCCAGGCCCTCTCCGCCCCTCGGAGCAGGTCGTCGAGTTCCTTGCGGCTGATCAGCACGGTGCGGCTCCGTTCGTCGTCCCGGTGGCCCGGCGCAGGAAGTCGATGGAGGTGCGGGCGAGTTCGGGCCCCGCGTGGGAGTGCCGGGGCAGTTCGACGACGGTGAGGCCGGCGTATCCGGTGGAGGCGAGCGCTTCGAGCACCGGCGGGAAGTCGATCTCGCCGTCACCGAACGGCAGGTGCTCGTGGACACCGCGCCGCATGTCCTCGATCTGGACGTGGCGCAGCCAGGGGGCGGCTTCCTTCACACAGTCGACGGGTGAGGCGGGCTCCAGGCACTGGCAGTGGCCTATGTCGAGGGTGAGCCCGAGCGGGCCCGGGTCACCGAGGAGGGTGCGGAGGTGGTGGAAGTCGGCGAGCGTGGCGAGGAGGTGCCCGGGTTCCGGTTCGACGGCGAGGGGGATGCCCGCGCGGTCGGCGGCGTCCAGTACGAGGGCGAGTGCGCCGGTCAGCCGCTTCCAGGCGGTGTCGGTGGTGGTGTCCGGCGGGGTGATGCCACTGAAGCAGTGCACGGCGTGGGCACCGAGGTCGGCGGCCACCTCGACGGCGCGGACGAGCAGTGCCGCGCGGGCCGCGCGGGCGTCGGGGTCGGGGTCGAGGAGGGACGGACCGTGTTTGCGCCGGGGGTCGAGAACGTAGCGCGCGCCGGTCTCGACGGTGACTCCGAGACCCAGTCCGGTGAGCCTGCGTGCGACCTGGCGGGTGCGGGCGGCGAGGTCCGGCGCGAGCGGGTCGAGGTGCATGTGGTCGAGGGTCAGGCCGACCCCGTCGTAGCCGAGGTCGGCGAGGAGGCCGAGGGCGTCGTCGAGCCGGAGGTCGGTGAGTCCGTTGGTGCCGTAGCCGAGGCGGAGGGTCATGTGGGGCTCACCTTCCGGGAGAGCGCGCGGGCGAGGGGTACGAGCCCCATGGCCGCGAGCCCGACGAGGGGCGCCCCGGCCCTGGCCGCGAGTGCGGCCTGCAGCGGGATCATCGCCCGGATACCACCGCCGACCGCGCGTTGGGTGAGGGGCGGGGAGGGGTTGAGGGCGGCATGGAGAAGGGGGACCGCGGAGGTACGGAGGTAGGCGGCGGCGAAGGCGGGGAGCAGGATCCGTTCGGCCGCGGCGGGAGTGCGGGGTGGCTCCCCCGGCGCCGGCCGGCCGCGCAGGACTGCGGCCGCGAGTCCCGCGACACCGGCCAACGCCGCCAGCGGTGCGGCCGTGGAGCCGCCCTGCGCCTCGTGCCGGGATACGGCGGTCACGGCGTAGGTGTGCGCTCCGAGCGCGAGGGCGGCGGGGAGCGCGGCGGAGCGGGCGCGGGCGGTGACCGGCCGCCCGCCGGTGGCGGACCGGGCGGCCGTCATGGTTGTGGCCGTGGCCGCAGACGCTGTCGCGCCGAGCAGCAGGTCCAAGGTGCGGGCCGAGGCCATCGCGGCCGGTCCCAGCTTCGTGTGTTTGAGATGCAGGTCGTAGGCCCAGACCGTGGCCGCCAGGCCGGATGCCACGGCCAGGGCGGGCCGGCCCGCGCGGGCGGCCAGGGCCAGACCCGCCGCCGTCAGTGCGCCCGCTGCCGCCAGGGCGGCCCCCGGTGCGACACGGCCCGAGGGGATCGGGCGGTGCGGGCGGTCGACGGCGTCCTCCTCGCGATCCGCCCAGTCGTTGAGCGCCATGCCCGCCTCGTACAGGCACAACGACGCGCCGACGGCGAGTGCGGTGCCCCGGCCGGGACGCCGACCCGCGGCGGCCGCCCCGGCGAGCGCGTCACCGGGCACGGTGAACAGCGCGGACACACGGAGCAGTTCCGCCCAGGCCCGCAGGCGCGCCCGGGCGCCGGGCCTGTCCGGTGCGGGCGCAGTCCCGCTCGCACCGGACAGGCTGTCTGGGGGGACCCGTACGGGGGTGGCCGCGGCCACGGGGCCGGCACCGAGCAGCCGCGGGGAGCCGGTCACGGCCGCGAGCAGCCGGAGGGGCCTCATCGCGCCGCCCGCAGGCGTTCGGCGAAGGCCAGCAGTGCCGCGTACTGCTCGGGCAGCCCGGCCGGGCCGCCGTCCGGGTCCTTGAAGTAGAAGCCCAGTTCGGGCCGCGGTCCCGTCAGGCCCGTCTCGTGGGCGCGGGCCAGCAGCCGGGCCAGATCCAGGACCAGCGGTGCGGCGAGGGCGGAGTCGCAGCCCTGCCAGATCGTCTGGAGGATCATCCGCGAGCCGAGGAATCCGTCGAAGGCGATGTGGTCCCACGCCGTCTTCCAGTCCCCCATCGCCGGTACGTCGTCGATGTGGACCTCGCCCTCCGGGGCCGCGCCGAGGGTGTCTGCGAGTACGCGCTCCTTGCCCGCGTTCTTGGCGGCCGCCGCGGCCGGGTCGGCCAGCGCCGCCCCGTCCCCGCCGCCCAGGAGGTTCGTGCCCGACCACGCACGCACCGGCAGCGCGCGCTGGACGAACATCGGCGCGAGCACGGAACGGAGCAGCGTCTGGCCCGTCTTGCCGTCGCGTCCGGCGTGGGGAAGGCCGCAGGAGTCGACGGCGTCCTTCAGGTGCGGGCTGCGCAGCCCTGTGGACGGGGTGAAGTTGACGTACGGGCAGCCCGCGCGGAGTGCGGCCGCCGCGTAGAGGGAACTGGCCGGCAGCCTGGAGTCGTCCTCGCCGGGGGCCGGTTCGGTCGAGGCGACGTTGATGACGACCGTGCGGGCCAGTCCGTGGCGGTGGGCGAAGTCCTGGATGTCGGCGGCGAAGGCCGCGATGAGTTCCTTGTCGGTGCGGGTGTCACCCGGGAGCGGGCCGCCGGGGCGTATCTCCGCGTCCGCGGTGGCGAGTTCGGCCTCGACGGCCGAGGGGAGCCCGTACGGGAGCACTCCGCCGGCCGCGAGGGCCTCGGCCCGCTTGGGCAGCGGGCAGTCGAGGGTGTCGTGGCCGCCGAAGACGAGGGAGGTCAGCGGTGGCAGCCCGGTGCCGGTGAAGGGTGGTGTCTCGGTGACCATGCCGGTCGGCGGGTGGAGCCCGGCCGCGACGGCCGCGCACCCCGCGGTGGCGGTGGTGGCGACGGAGCCGCGTGCTCCTATGAACCAGACTCCGGTACGAACGGCATGTGCGGTCACGGGCTGCCTCCCAGGGGGGATGAAGAGGGGTGGTGAACGGTGGGCGGGGAAGAACCGTGCTTCCCCGCCCACCGCCGGCGCAGGAGGTGGCCGCCCTACGTCGAGGGCAGCTCCTTCAGCTGGATGTTGCGGAAGGACACCTGGTCGTCGGCTCCGTGGTTCTGGAGACCGATGTAGCCGTCCTTGAGACTGCGGGCCGGGTCGGTGTTGGTGAAGTCGTTGATCTTCACCCCGTTGAGGAAGACCTGGAGCCGCTCGCCCTGGACCTTGATCTCGTAGCTGTTCCACTGGCCGGGCGGCCGCAGAACCTGGTCACGGGCCTTGATGTTCGCGGACTTGAAGGTGTAGACCGCGCCGGTCGTGCGGTCCGCCGCGTCGGTGGCGTCGATCTGGACCTCGTAGCCGTTGTTCACCGCGGACCACGGGTCGTCCGACTCGGGGAACCCTACGAAGACACCGGAGTTGTCATCGCCCGCCATCTTCCAGTCGAGCTTCAGCGAGTAGGACTTCAGCTCCTTGGCCTGGTAGGTCAGCAGCCCCATGCCGCCCTCGGAGCGCAGCTCACCGTCGGCCACGGCGAACTTCCCCGGGCCGGCCTGCTTCCACCCTTCGAGCGTCTTCCCGTTGAAGATCGACCGGTAGCCGGTGTCCGGCTTGCAGTTGGCCTTCACCTGTCCGGCCGCGTAGCGCAGACCGCCCGTCAGGTGCTGGCGGAAGGCGGGTTCGGCGTAGGACTCCTTGGTGTGGCCGAGGCCGGTGTAGAAGGAGCGGCCGCCCTGGTACGCCTGGCACCAGGAGATCGGGTGGTCGCCCTTCATCTTGCCGCCGGTGTAGGTGGTCTCGTCCAGGGTGGCGAGGACCTGCGCCTTGTCCCGGGGGTTGGTGCGGTAGTTGTACCACTCGTCGGTACGGTCCCAGGCCTCGTCCAGGTGCGCGGTCGCCGGGTGGTCGTGGTTCTCCACACGGACGGTCGCGGGCTGGATCTGCGGGTGCGAGTCGAAGTAGGCCCCGACGAGACCGCCGTAGAACTCCCAGTCGTACTCGGTGTCGGCGGCCGCGTGGACGCCCATGTAGCCGCCGCCGGTGGCCACGAAGTTCTCGAAGGCCTTCTGCTGGTCGGCGTTGAGGATGTCACCGGTCGTGGACAGGAAGACGACGGCGTCGTAGCGGGCCAGGTTGCTGGTGGTGAACTGGCCCGCCTCCTCCGTGGAGTCGACCGTGATGTTGGTGTCCTTGCCGAGCTCCTTCAGCGCGGCGATGCCCTCGGGGATCGAGTCGTGCCGGAAGCCGCCCGTCTTGGAGAAGACGAGGACGCGCTTGGCGGTCCGGTCGACGGGGCTGTTCGAGAGCTCGAAGTCGTCCACGTCGTACAGGGCTCCCGCCCCGCCCTTGAAGACCAGGAAGAGTTCCGTGGCCTTCTTCGGTGCGCCGCGCAGCGGCACGTCGATGTCCTGGAACGTGTCCCAGCTGCCGGTCACCGGGACGGGCGCGGAGCCGAGGATCTTTCCGGTGGGCGATCCGGCCCGCACTTCGAGGAAGCCTCCCGCGCCGGCCGAGGAGGTACGGGCGGTGAGCTTGGTGGAGCCGTCGAGGATGTACGGGGTGAAGGAGATCCAGTCGTCGTTGTCGATGTCGCCGACGGTCCTGCCGCCGTGGGCGCTCGTCTTGCTCGGGGTGGTGATGCCGGAGGAGTTGTCGAAGTGCTCGGCCTGGCGGTGGCGCGGCTGGAGCTTCGCCCCGTCACGGCCGGTCAGTGCGGCCTGTCCGCCGCCGCCACCGTCGGTGTAGGACGCGGAGATCCCGCCGTAGATGTTGGCGTTCGGGTCGTGGCCGCCCTCCATGGCGGTCTTGATGGTGCCTTCGCAGCCGTGCTCCGTGGTGATGTCATGGCCGTGGCTGTCGTGTCCCAGGGTGAACTTGACCTCGACCTTGGTGCAGTCGATGGTGCCGTCCTCCGGGTCCGTGACGGTCACCTTGAAGGGCACCTCGTCGCCGAAGTCGAACGGCTGTCCGTCGGCCGGGGCCTGCAGCACGACGGTGGGCGCCGTGTTGCCGACGGTGACGTGCACGCTCGCCGAACCGGTGCGGCCCGTCGGGTCCTTGGCGGTCACGGTGGCGACGTAGGTGCCGTTCTTCTTGTACGTGTACGTGGGGTCGGCGGCCGTGGACTTGCCGCCGTCGCCGAAGTCCCAGGCGTACGTCAGTGCGTCGCCGTCACCGTCGGTCGTACCGGCGGAGGAGAACTTCACCTTGAGCGGTGCGACACCCGAGGTCTTGTTCGAGGAGGCCTCGGCGATGGGTGAGCGGCCACCGGTGGCGTTCTCGATGCGGTACAGCGCCGAGTGCTCGTCACCGCCGAACCAGGAGAGGCCGTAGTCCAGGACGTACAGCGCGCCGTCGGGGCCGAAGGCCATGTCCATGATCTGGGTGCCGGTCCACGGGATGTCGTTGACGGACTGGACGGCGCCGCCGGCGTCCTGCTCGATGCGCTTGATCCACTGCCGGCCGAACTCTCCGGCGAAGAAGTCCCCGTCGTACTCCTCCGGGAACTTCACCGGCGAGTCGAGGTCCGCGTCGTAGCGGTAGACGGGTCCGCCCATCGGGGACTCCGAGCCGGTGCCGAACTCGGGCACGGACGCGCCGTCGTACGGGATCCAGGCGGCCTGCGCGGGCGGCAGGTCGACGAGGCCGGTGTTGTGTGCCGACTCGTTCTTCGGGGCGGCGCAGTCGAAGGCCGGGCCGGAGGTCTGGGTCGCGAAGTCGTAGTCCCGGAAGGGGTCGTTGGCCCCGGTGCAGTACGGCCAGCCGAAGTTGCCGGCCTTCGTGACCCGGGCGAACTCCACCTGTCCGGCGGGGCCGCGGTTCGGGTCGGCCGCGCCGGCGTCCGGGCCGTAGTCACCCACGTAGAGGATGCCGGTGGCCTTGTCGACGCTGAAGCGGAACGGGTTGCGGAAGCCCATCGCGTAGATCTCGGCGCGGGTCTTCTCCGTTCCGGGCGCGAAGAGGTTGCCTTCGGGCACGGTGTACGAGCCGTCGTCGGCGACCTTGATGCGCAGGACCTTGCCACGCAGGTCGTTGGTGTTGCCGGAGGTGCGGCGGGCGTCGAACGCCGGGTTCCGGTCGGGACGGTCGTCGAGCGGGGAGAATCCGTCGGAGGCGAAGGGGTTGGAGTCGTCACCCGTCGAGAGGTAGAGGTTGCCCTGCGCGTCGAAGTCGATGTCTCCGCCGACGTGGCAGCAGATGCCGCGCGAGGCGGGGATGTCGAGGACCTTCTTCTCGCTGGCGTTGTCGAGGGTGCCGTCCTCGTTGAGCACGAAGCGGGAGAGCCGGTTCACACCGTCGAACTTCGCGAAGTCGGCGGCGGTGCCGTTCTCCGGGGCGTCGCCGGCGGGGGTGTCCAGCGGGGGCGCGTAGTAGAGGTAGATCGCCCGGTTCTCCGCGAAGCCGGGGTCGATCCCGACGCCCTGGAGGCCTTCCTCGTCGTGCGAGTAGACGGGGATGGTGCCGGAGACCCGGGTGTTGCCCGAGCTGTCCGTGATCCGCAGCTCGCCGCTTCGAGAGGTGTGCAGCACGCTGCGGTCGGGGAGCACCGCCAGCGACATGGGCTCGCCGGTCTCGGCTGCGCCCTTGGCGAGGGTGACCTGCTGGAAGTCCTCGGCTGCGTCCTGCGCGGCTGCCGCCCGGGAGGCGTCGGCGGTGGCGGCCGGCGAGGAGCCCAGGGTGAGGGTTGCGGCGGCGAGCAGTCCGCCGGTGAAGAGGGCGAGTGATTTTCGGGCGCGGAGCCGTCTGCTGCTTCTGTGCACGTGCGTCCTCCGGAGTGTGCCGGTTGTTCGGGCGGGTGCGGTCTGCCGTTCCGCGCGGGGACTGCCGCGCTCGTCGCCGGGACTGTGGGGCCCCGGTGACGCGAGTCATGTCGTGTACACGTAGGGGACGGTAGCTGTGTTCGTCCGCTACGGAAAGCCCTTGCGCAGGGACTGAGTTGAACTTTTGCCCGGGGCAGGACAAAGAGGGTTCAGGGCATGGCGAACCGCACCCTGACCCCTGTGCGGGACCGGGCTCGAAGTTGCCCTCGGCCTCCCCCGGGCCTCGTCGGGGGGCGACGGGGCTTGACCCTGCAGCAGAATCAAGCCCCGCCAGCGCTCGGGGCGCTGGGCCCCTGGGGCTCCGCCCCGGCTGGGGTCTTTCGTTTGGATCAGGCCGGATCAGTGAGCGGGGTCCGGTGCCGTGGATCGCAAGGCGGAGGAGGGAGGCAGGACGGAGCCATGCCTCCCTCCTTTGCCGACAACGCGGCGAGGTGCGGCACCAGGGCACGCGAGCCCGGCAGGATCCGAACGAGAGGTCCTAGTTCCCTCCGCCGAACGCCGCGTCGAACGAGGCGCTCGGCGGGTCGAAGTCGAACCGCTTCAACGAGGCCAGCGCCTCCGGCGCCCCCGTCAGCCGGTCCATGCCCGCGTCCTCCCACTCCACGGAGACGGGCCCCTCGTATCCGATGGACCGCAGCATCCGGAAGACGTCCTCCCAGGGCACGTCGCCGTGCCCCGCCGAGACGAAGTCCCAGCCGCGCCGTGGATCGCCCCACGGCAGGTGGGAGCCGAGACGCCCGTTGCGCCCGTCGAGACGCTTGCGGGCCTCCTTGCAGTCCACGTGGTAGATCCGGTCCCGGAAGTCGTACAGGAAGCCGACCGGGTCGAGGTCCTGCCACACGAAGTGGCTCGGGTCGAAGTTCAGCCCGAACGCGGGCCGGTGGCCCACGGCCTCCAGGGCGCGGTGCGTGGTCCAGTAGTCGTACGCGATCTCGCTCGGGTGCACCTCGTGGGCGAAGCGCACCCCCTCGGCGTCGAAGACGTCCAGGATCGGGTTCCACCGCTCCGCGAAGTCCTCGTAGCCGCGTTCGATCATGTGCGGCGGGACCGGCGGGAACATGGCGACCAGGTGCCAGATCGAGGACCCGGTGAAGCCGATGACCGTATCGACCCCGAAGGCGGCAGCCGCGCGGGCGGTGTTCTTGATCTCTTCGGCCGCCCGCCGGCGTACGCCTTCGGGCTCCCCGTCCCCCCAGATGCGGGCGGGCACGATGCCCTGGTGGCGCTCGTCGATCGGGCTGTCGCAGACCGCCTGGCCGACCAGGTGGTTGGAGACCGCCCAGCACTTGAGGCCGTACTTGTCGAGAAGCTGTCGCCGGCCGTCGATGTAGCCGGGGTCCGACAGAGCCTTGTCGACCTCGAAGTGATCGCCCCAGCAGGCGAGTTCGAGCCCGTCGTAACCGAAGTCCCGGGCGAGCCGGCAGACCTCCTCCAGCGGCAGGTCGGCCCACTGGCCGGTGAAGAGAGTGAAGGGACGGGGCATGCGCGGAACCTCCTAGAAGGGAACCGGGGTGTGTACGGAGTTCTTGGCGGCACTCTCCTCGACGGCGGCGAGCACCCGCTGCACCTGGAGCCCGTCGGCGAACGAGGGCACGGGGGCGCGCCCTTCGACGATCGTGCGCACCACGTCACGGGCCTGGTGGACGAAGGTGTGCTCGTAGCCCAGACCGTGACCCGGCGGCCACCACGCCTCCAGATAGGGGTGCTGGGGTTCGGTGACGAGGATCCGGCGGAAGCCGGCGCTGGTGGCGGGTTCGGTCTGGTCGTGGAAGGAGAGTTCGTTGAGCCGTTCCAGGTCGAAGGCGATCGACCCCAGTTCCCCGTTGATCTCCAGACGCAGAGCGTTCTTGCGGCCCGCCGCCATCCTGGTCGCCTCGAAGGACGCGAGGGCCCCGGACGCCAGGCGCCCGGTGAACAGTGTCGCGTCGTCGACAGTGACCGCCCCCCGTGCGGTACTGTCCGCGGCGCCCGAGAGCCCGGCCGCGGCGCCGGCGAGCACGGGCCGCTCGCGTACGAAGGTCTCGCTCACCGCCGACACCCCGACAAGCGGTTCCCCGGCCAGGTACTGGGCGAGGTCGACGATGTGCGCCCCGAGGTCTCCCAGTGCGCCGGATCCGGCCCGCTCGCGCTCGAGCCGCCAGGTGAGCGGCGATTCCGGGTCGACGAGCCAGTCCTGGAGGTAGGTGGCCCGTACGTGCCGCAGCCTCCCCAGCCTGCCCTCCTCGATCATCGCGCGGGCGTAGGTGAGGGCGGGCACCTTGCGGTAGTTGAAGCCCACGATCGCCACCTGGCCGCGGGCCGCCGCCCGCTCCGCGGCCTCCACCATGGCTTCCGCCTCGGCGACCGTGTTGGCCAGTGGCTTCTCGCACAGCACGTGCTTGCCCGCTTCGAGCGCGGCGATGGCGATCTCCGCATGGCTGTCGCCGGGGGTGCAGATGTCGACCAGCTGCACATCGTCCCGGGCGATCAGCGCGCGCCAGTCGGTCTCCGCCGCAGCCCACCCGTGCCGGGCTGCGGCGGCCTCGACGGCCGTACGGTCGCGTCCGCAGATCGCGGCCAGAGCGGGTCTCACCGGCAAGTCGAAGACGTGTCCCGCGGTGCGCCACCCCTGGGAGTGGGCGGCACCCATGAACGCGTATCCGACCATGCCGACGCCGAGTGTCGCCGTCGGCGGCGGTGCCTCGGTCTCCTGCTCCGTCTCTTCCCTACGGGCCATGCGGGCTTCCTCCTCGTCGGTGGTTCGGTGGCGGCGGCGGTGCTGGATCAGCTGAAGCCCGTCGGCAGGTACTGGTCGATGTTCTCCTTCGTGACCACGGCGGAGTACAGGGTCAGCGAAGTCGGGATCTCCATCTCGGAGAGGCCCGCGATGCCCTTGCTCTGGCCCAGGGCGCGCGCCAGGTCGATCGCGGAGGCGGCCATCGTGGGCGGGTAGAGCACGGTGGCCTTCAGGACGCTGTTGTCGGCCTTGATGGCGTCCATCGCGGACTTCGCGCCTGCCCCGCCGACCATGATGAACTCGTCGCGGCCGGCCTGCTGGATGGCCCGCAGCGCGCCCACGCCCTGGTCGTCGTCGTGGTTCCACAGCGCGTCGAACTGCTTCTGCGCCTGGAGGAGCTGAGCCATCTTGGCCTGGCCCGACTCCACGGTGAAGTCGGCGGCCTGACGGGCCACCAGCTTGACGTTGGAGTAGTTCTTCAGGGCGTCGGCGAAGCCCTGGCTGCGCTGCTTGGTGAGTTCCAGGTTGTCGATGCCGGCGAGCTCGACGACCTTTGCGTTCGCCTTGTCCTTGAGCTGCTCACCGATGTAGTGGCCCGCGTTGAGGCCCATGCCGTAGTTGTCGCCGCCGACCCAGCAGCGGTAGGCCTGGGGCGAGGCGAAGATGCGGTCCAGGTTGACGACCGGGATGCCGGCCTTCATGGCTTCCAGGCCGACCTGGGTGAGCGCCTTGCCGTCGGCGGGGAGGATGACGAGGACGTCGACCTTCTTGTTGATGAGGGTCTTGACCTGGCCGATCTGGGCGGCGGTGTCGTTGGAGCCCTCGGTGATCTCCAGGGTCACCTCGGAGTACTTCTCGGCCCGCGACTTGGCGTTGACGTTGATCGCGTTGAGCCATCCGTGGTCCGCCTGGGGTCCGGCGAAGCCGATGGTGACGGGCGTGCCCGGCTTGTCGTCGGCGGCGGGCTGGTTGCTCTGCGCGGGCGCCTTCTCCTTGGGCTCGTTGCTGGTGCAAGCGGTGAGGAAGGCTCCCGCGGAGACGGCCGCGGTGCCGAAGAGCAGTCCTCTACGGCTGGTTTCTGGCATGGCTGTCAAACCCTTCATCCGGTGCGGTGCATACGGAACAGCGGGTGGGTGATCGGTGCTCTGCGGCGGGTGGTGCCGAGCTCTCCTACGGGAGAGTGACTCAGGTCTCGCCGCCCCGCAGGGTGCGGCGCTGGACGAGGACCGCGGCGACGATGATGGCGCCCTTGGCGATCTGCTGGACGTCGCTCTGCAGATTGTTCAGAGCGAAGATGTTGGTGATCGTGGTGAAGACCAGGACCCCGAGCACGGAGCCGACGATGGTGCCCCGGCCGCCGCTCAGGAGCGTGCCGCCGATGATCGCGGCGGCGATGGCGTCGAGTTCGTACAGATTGCCGTTGGTGTTCTGCCCGGAACCGGACAGGATGATCAGCATGAAGGCGGCGATGCCGCAGCACAGGCCGGAGAGCAGATAGAGGTAGAGCCGCTGGCGTCGTACGTCGATGCCGGCGAGCCTGGCCGCCTCCGCGTTGCCGCCGATGGCGACGGTACGGCGACCGAACGTGGTCCGGTTCAGGATCAGCCAGCCGACGACGGTCACCGCCGCGAAGACCAGGACCAGCGGCGGGACGCCCAGGACGTAGCTGTCTGGCAGGCCCAGGTCGAGGACGGACTGGACGGTGACGATCTGTGTCTTGCCGTCGGTGATCTGCAGGGCGAGCCCGCGGGCCGAGGCGAGCATGGCGAGCGTCGCGATGAAGGGGACCATGCGCCCGTAGGCGATGAGGACCCCGTTGACGAGCCCGGCCGCGAGGCCGACGATCACGGCGGTGAAGAGGATGCCCGCGAAGCCGAAGTCCTGGGTGGCGAGCGTCGTCGCCCAGACGGACGCGAGGGCCACCATCGCGCCGACCGACAGGTCGATGCCGCCGCCGATGATGACCAGGGTCATGCCGACGGTGACGACCCCGATGACGGAGGACTGCGTCAGGATCAGCTGGAGGTTCCCGGTGTCCAGGAACGCGTCCGGTTCGGTGAAGCCGCCGACGGCTATCAGGACGGCGAGGACACCGAGCAGCGACAGGTTGCGGACATCGGCACGCAGGCCGAGTGCGCGCAGGCCACCGCCCTGCTTCGAGGGCGGCGCGGCCGCGGGGCCGGGCACGGTCCCCTTCTCCGGCCCGTGGTGCTGCGCCGACGGTGCGGGCTGTGTCATGACGTCGGGCTCCCTTCCATGACGAGGTCGAGGACACGGTGCTCGTCGAGCTCCCTGGCATCGGCCGTGTGCACGACACGGCCCTCCCGGAGCACCAGCACCCGGTCGGCGAGGCCCAGGACTTCGGGCACTTCGCTGGAGACGAGCAGAACGGCGAGGCCTTCGTCGGCCAGCCGGCGGATCACGGCGTAGAGCTCGGCGCGGGCGCCGACGTCGACGCCGCGGGTCGGTTCGTCGAGCAGCAGGACCCGGCAGCCGCGCAGCAGCCAGCGGGCCAGGACCGCTTTCTGCTGGTTGCCGCCGGAGAGGGTGCGGACAGCGGCGTCCGGGTTGTCGGGCCGCAGGGAGAGTTCGCGGGTCGCGGTCCTGGCGGCCTCGCGCTCGGCGCCCCTGTCGAGCCAGCCGGCGCGGGCGAAGCGGGACAGGGAGGAGACCGAGACGTTGCGGGTGACAGATTCCGTCAACAGCAGTGCCTGCGCCTTGCGTTCCTCCGGTGCCAGGCCGATTCCGGCGGCCACGGCAGCCCGGACACTGCCGGCGCGCAGCGGCGTGCCGTCGACGAGGACGCGGCCCGCCGTCGGTTTCCGGGCGCCGTAGACGGTCTCCAGTATCTCGGAGCGCCCGGAGCCGACGAGCCCGGCCAGGCCGACGATCTCGCCGGGCCTCAACTCCAGGTCGACCGGCTCGAACTCGCCCTTCCGGCACAGTCCTTCGACCTTCAGCACCGGAGCGGCAGTGGCCCGGGCCCCGGGGGCGGGCCGCTCGGGGAAGACGTACTCGACGTTGCGGCCGGTCATCATGGCGACGACGTCGCGCGTGGGGGTGGACTTGGCGGGGAGCCCCACGGCGACGGCCCTGCCGTCCTTGAGCACGGTCACCCGGTCACCGATGCGGCGGATCTCCTCCAGCCGGTGCGAGATGTAGACGACGGCCACGCCGTCGGCGGTGAGCCCGTCGACGATGCGGAAGAGGTTGTCGACCTCGTCGGGGTCGAGCGCGGCGGACGGCTCGTCCATCACAATGAGCCGTACGTCGTGGGAGAGGGCCCGCGCCATGGAGACGATCTGCTGGTGGGCGGCGGAGAGGTCACCGACCAGGCGGGCGGGGTCGATCTCCGGGTGTCCCAGGCGCTTCAGGAGCGCGGCGGCCCCGGTGCGGGCTTCGCGGGTCCGCACGACGAAGCCCGCGCTGGTCGGTTCGTGTCCGAGGAAGACGTTCTCGGCGACCGACAGCCCCTCCACCAGGTCGAGTTCCTGGTAGATGGTGGCGATTCCCAGCCGCATCGCCGTGATCGGCGAGGCCAGCTGGACGGGTTCGCCCTGCCAGGTGATGGCGCCGCCGTCGGGCTGGTGGGCCCCGGCAAGCACCTTGATGAGCGTGGACTTGCCGGCGCCGTTCTGGCCGAGGAGACAGTGGACTTCGCCGGCCAGCACCTCCAGGTCCACGCCGTCGAGGGCGCGCACTCCGGGGAACGACTTGGTGATGCCGGACATCGTGAGCAGGGGTGGTTCTGGTGCCATGACGAATCCCCTCGGCGAACGAGGTCTCCCCTGATCGAGCGGAACCGAGAGCTCGGGGGAAGGCCGGTGAGCGGGCAGGGCGCAGTGCCGGCGGTGCCGTACTGCTGACGGAACTGCTGGTCGGTACTGCGGTGTTCGTGCTGTGCGGTCCTGCGGGCGGAGCTCGGGACTGGCTGTTTACGGAGGTGTCTTCGAAACGTGTGCCGAACGGCGCGCCGGCCCGGACATCAGGCCGGCGAGAACAGGTGGTCGCTGATGAGCCTGGCCGCGCCGGTCACTCCGGCGACGGGCCCCAGCTCACCGAGGACGATGGGGAGGTTGCCCGTGGCCAGCGGCAGGGACTGCCGGTAGACCTGGGTGCGGACGCTGGCCAGCAGGTTGTGGCCGAGCCCGGTCACCCCGCCGCCGATCACGACGAGGCCCGGATTGAAGAAGCTGACGAGTCCGGCGATGACCTGACCGACCCGGTTGCCGCCCTCGCGGATCAGGTCCAGCGCCGTGGGATCACCGGCGGCCGCGGCTGCGGCCACATCGACGGCCGAGAGCTTTCCGGCCCCGTCCAGCCGTGCCGCCAGCTCCGTGGAGCGTCCGGCGCGGGCGGCGTCCTCGGCGTCGCGGGCGAGGGCCGCGCCGCTGAAGTGTGCTTCGAGGCAGCCCCGGTTGCCGCAGGCACAGGCGCGCCCGTCCGGCTCCACCTGGATATGGCCGATGTCTCCGGCGCTGCCCGTCGTGCCGCGGTAGACCTCTCCGCCCACGACGATGCCGCAGCCGATGCCCGTGCCGATCTTGACGCAGAGGAAGTCACCCACGGAACGGGCGACGCCCGCGTGCTGCTCCCCCAGCGCCATCAGGTTCACATCGTTGTCCACCATGACGGGGCAGCCCAGTTCCTGACTGAGCGCCTCGCGGACCGGGAAGCCGTCCCAGCCCGGCATGATCGGCGGCGCGACCGGTACCCCCTCGGGGAAGCGGACGGGTCCCGGTACGCCGATACCGGCGCCGTCGAAACCGTCCGCGAGACCGGATGCCCGGAGCTTGGCCGCCATCGCCAGCACCTGCTCGAAGACGGCGACGGGCCCTTCCCGTACGTCCATCGGATGGTTGAGGTGTCCGAGGACCTCCAACTCGGCGTTGGTGACGGCGACATCGATGGAGGTGGCTCCGATGTCGACGCCGAGGAAACGCAGCCCGGGGGCGAGCCGGATGTTGTGGGAGCGGCGCCCGCCGCGGGACGCGGCGAGTCCGTCGGCCACGACGAGTCCGGTCTCGAGGAGCCGGTCCACCTCGACGGCGAGTTTGGACCGCGAGAGATCGACCTGGTCGCCCAGCTGTGCGCGGGAGTTGGGCCCTCCGTCACGCAACAGCCGGAGCAGTCGCGCCTGGTGCGTGTTCGCGGGTCGTGCCGTCATGCGTCTCACGCGTCCCTCCCCGCCACATCGGCCAGTCCGTCGGGCTTTCGAGGGGAACGTAGCAGCGGTTTACCTGAGTGGGAAGAAGTTGCGCACGAATCCGCTCCAACTTTCTCCACACTCAGGACAAAGATGCGCCTCGCGGAAGACGCCACCGGCTCAGCGGCCGTCCTCCACTTCATCCGCGAGGGCCCGTGCCGTCGCGATCTCGCCCTCCTCCAGGCCCCATTGACCGATGCCACGGTGTTCGGAGGCCGGCTGCGTGCCGATCCGGCGGGTGTGCGCTTCCCAGGCCGCCCGCTTGCCGGTGCCGGGCGCTTCCCCGATCCGTGCCCAGGAGGCGCCGGTCCGGCGGGCGGACCGCACGGAGAGCTGCCGGCCGTATGCCGCCCTTCGGGAGATCACCTCCCCCGGGGCGAGGAGTCCGAGGGTCTCGGATCGGGTGAGTGGCGGATGTTCCCGGCCCTCGTCCTCGCCGGGAGGAGCGGCCAGGGCCTCCCGCGTGCGCAGCGCGTCGTAGCGGGCCACCGCGGCGGGAAGCGTGAATCGCTGTTCCGGCTCATCGGGAGACGTCATGCCTCCGAGAATGCCGTCAGGCCACCTTGACGTCAGGGTGGCCTGACGCGAGAAGGGCGGCGAAAAAGGCCGGGGCGCGGCGCCCCGGCCTTTCCGGCCGGACGAAGGTCAGGCCTGCTCGTACAGGCGGATCAGGCCTGATCGCGCTGGTGATACGTCTGGCGCGTGTGCTCCGTGTGTGCCCGCATGATCTCGGTCGCCCGCTGTTCGTCCCTGGAGGCGATCGCCGCGATCAGCTCACGGTGCTCGATCCAGGACTGGGTGCCGCGCTGGCGGGCCACCGGTGTGTAGTACCAGCGGACCCGCCGGTCCACCTGAGCGGCCAGCTCGGACAGCACGACGTTGCCGGCCAGCTCCATGACCTTGGCGTGGAACGCGGCGTTGGTGGCGACGGCGAGGTCGACGTCGTCCGCGGCGACGGCCCGCTCCCCCTGGGAGCACAGCTCCTCCAGGGCCTCGATGCCCGGCCGCCCGGAGTTGGCGGCGGCCAGCCGGGCGGCCTCGGCCTCCAGCAGGGTGCGGACCGACAGCAGCTGGTCCGCCTCATCCTCGGTGGGCTCATGGACGAACGCGCCCTGCGCAGGGCGCAGATCGACCCAGCCCTCCGTGTTCAACCGCTGGAGCGCCTCGCGGACCGGCTGCCGCGACACCCCCAGATGCCCGGCCAGTTCACTCTCGACCAGGTGCTGGCCGGGCCTGAGGGCGCGCGTGGTGATCAGCTCGAGCAGCGCCTCGTAGACGCGCTCGCGCAACGGCCCCGGCCGCTCCAGCTTCGGCACCGTTCCTTGCGGCAGTCCTGCGGACAACATCGCGGTCCCCCTCCGGGCGCCCGGCAATTGCTTATCGTCTACAGTCTACCGAGCACAACGCCACGCCGGGGGCTTCAGGGGCAGCGGATCACCTGACCCGCATACGAAAGATTCCCGCCGAAGCCGAAGAGCAGGGCCGGAGCACCGCTCTCGACCTCGCCCCGCTCCACCAGTTTGGACAGCGCCATGGGGATCGACGCGGCCGAGGTGTTGCCGGAATCCACCACATCCCGGGCGATGACCGCGTTGACCGCGCCGATCTTCCGGGCGACGGGTTCGATGATCCTCAGGTTGGCCTGGTGCAGCACCACCGCGGCGAGGTCCTCTGGCGTGACACCGGCCCGTTCACACACCTTGCGGGCGATCGGCGGCAGCTGCGTGGTGGCCCAGCGGTAGACGGACTGGCCCTCCTGCGCGAACCGCGGAGGCGTGCCCTCGATCCGTACGGCGTTGCCCATTTCGGGCACCGAACCCCACAGGACGGGGCCGATCCCGGGCCTGTCACCCCCCTCGGGGTCGGCGGTGACGACGGCGGCCCCCGCACCGTCCCCCATCAGGACGCAGGTGGAACGGTCCGTCCAGTCCACGATGTCGCCCATCTTGTCCGCGCCGATGACAAGGGCCCGGGTGGCGGCTCCGGCGCGGATGGCGTGGTCGGCGGTGGCCAGCGCGTGGGTGAACCCGGAGCAGACCACGTTGATGTCCATCACGGCCGGCGAGCTCATACCCAGGCGCGCGGCGACGCGGGCGGACATGCTCGGCGAGCGGTCGATGGCCGTGGAGGTGGCGACGAGAACCATGTCGATGTCCGCGGGCTGCAGGCCGGCCGACGCGAGCGCCTTGGCCGCGGCGTGCGCCGCCAGCTCGTCCACGGGTTCGTCGGGGCCGCCCACGTGCCGGGTCCTGATGCCGACCCGACTGGTGATCCACTCGTCGCTGGTGTCGACCATGGCCGCCAGGTCGTCGTTGGTGAGGACCTTGGCAGGCTGATAGTGGCCGAGCGCCACGACACGTGAGCCGGTCATGTACGGGTTCCCCTCGCTACGTTTGGCAGGAACTATCCAGTCTTGGTTGCTACCGACCGGTACAAGGGCACCTAACCCCACAGGAATACGGGCCCGAGGTTGGAGCGTCTCGAACAGCTTCCCGGGAACTTTCGCGGACACTCCGGCGGCCACGCGGAATCGCGGACGGACAAGGCACCCACTGTCACGAGTATTGACCCTCTCCGAAGGCATACTGTAGACAATATTCTGTCGACTTGACACCCTCGCTCGGTCCTCTCACCGAACGGAGAGCCCCGTGAAAGTCGCAGTTGTCGGCGCCGGAGCCATCGGCGCCTATGTCGGGGCCGCGCTCCACCGCGCAGGCGCCGAGGTCCATCTCATCGCCCGAGGCCCGCACCTGGCGGCGATGCGCCGTGACGGCGTGCGCGTGCTCAGTCCACGCGGTGACTTCACCGCACGGCCCGCCGCCACCGACGATCCGTCGGACGTCGGGCCCGTCGACTATGTGTTCCTCGGCCTCAAGGCCAACTCGTACGCTCTGTCGGGACCGCTGGTCCACCCGCTGATGCACCAGGACACCGCGGTGATAGCCGCCCAGAACGGCATCCCCTGGTGGTACTTCCACGGCCTGGCCGGCCCGTACACCGGACGCCGGCTCGACAGCGTCGACCCGGCGGGCTCGGTGAGCGCAACACTGCCGCCCGAACGCGCCATCGGATGCGTCGTCTACGCAGCCACCGAGATCGAGGCACCGGGCGTCGTACGCCATCTCGAAGGCACCCGCTTCTCCATCGGCGAGCCGGACCGGTCGGTGTCCAGACGCTGTCTGGACTTCAGCGAGGCCATGGTCGCGGGCGGACTCAAGTGCCCGGTGGAGTCCGATCTGCGCAACGACATCTGGATCAAACTGCTCGGCAACATCTCCTTCAACCCGATCAGCGCGCTGGCCCGCGCCACCATGGGCCAGATCTGCCGCCATCCGGACACCCGCGCACTCGTGGAGTCGATGATGCGCGAAACCCTCGCAGTGGCGGCTGCCGTCGGCTGCCGCCCCGAGATCTCCGTGGAGCGGCGCATCGCGGGCGCGGAGCGCGTCGGCGATCACAAGACATCCACCCTCCAGGACCTGGAGAAGGGCAAACCCCTCGAACTCGACGTGCTGCTCGCGGCCGTCGTCGAGCTGGCCGAGCTGGCCGGAACGCCCGTACCGACGCTGCGCGCCGTGCACGCGCTCGCGGATCTCCTCGCCACCACGTCCTCGGCACCGGCAGGGAGCACACCATGAACACCGAACGCACAGGCGGCAGGAACCGCAAGGGCCGGCAGCCGAAGACGTACGAACGCCTCACCCATCCCCTCGTCCGCGGGGAGGACGGTGTCCTGCGCCGGGCGAGCTGGGACGAGGCACTGACCCGGGCCGCTGCGGGATTCCGGCAGACCCGCGAGACATACGGCCCCGATGCCTTCGCGATGCTGTCCTGCGCCCGGGCCACCAACGAGATGAACTACGTGGCCCAGAAGTTCACCCGGGTCGTCATGGGCACCAACAACGTCGACTCCTGCAACCGCACCTGCCACGCCCCGAGCGTCGCCGGACTCTCGGCCGCCTTCGGCTCCGGCGGCGGGACCTCCAGTTACGAGGAGGTGGAGCACACCGACCTCATCGTGATGTGGGGTTCCAACGCCCGCTTCGCCCACCCGATCTTCTTCCAGCACGCACTGAGGGGCATCCGCAACGGGGCCCGGATGTATGCCGTCGACCCACGCCGCACCTCGACCGCCGAGTGGGCGGAGAGCTGGCTCGGGCTCAACGTGGGCACGGACATTCCGCTGGCCCACGCCATCGGCCGCGAGATCATCCACGCCGGACTGGTCAACCACGCCTTCGTGGACCGGGCGACGACCGGCTACGAGGACTACGTGACACTCGTCGAGCCCTGGACCCTGACCGCCGCAGAAAAGGTGACCGGAGTCCCCGCCGAGGCGATCAGGGGACTCGCCCACGCCTACGCGACGGCCGAACGGGCCCAGTTGTGCTGGACGTTGGGCATCACGGAGCACCACAACGGCACCGACAACGTCCGTGCGCTGATTAATCTCTGCCTGCTCACCGGCCACGTCGGACGGTACGGCTCCGGCGTCCAGCCCCTGCGCGGACAGAACAACGTGCAGGGCGGCGGCGACATGGGCGCCATCCCCAACAAGCTGCCCGGCTTCCAGGACATCCTCGATCCGCAGTCCCGGCAGAAGTTCGAGCGGTCCTGGGACGCCGTCATCCAGCCCCGGTACGGCAAGACGCTGACCGAGATGTTCGAGGCGATGGAGACCGGCGAACTCCGTGCCGTGTACTGCATCGGGGAGAACCCTGCGCAGTCCGAGGCCGACAGCGACCAGGCCGTCCGCAGGCTCGCCTCCCTCGACCACCTGGTGGTGCAGGACATCTTCCTGACGAAGACCGCCGAGATGGCCGACGTCGTCCTGCCCGCCACGGCCGGCTGGGCCGAGACCGACGGTACGACGACCAACAGCGAGCGGCGGGTGCAGCGGGTCCGGGCGGCGCTCGTACCGCCGGGCGAGGCACGCGAGGACATCGACATCCTCTGCGCCATGGCCGAACGCCTCGGCCACGACTGGAAGTTCGAGGATGCGGAAGCCGTCTGGAACGAGCTGCGCTCGCTCTCCCCGGACCACTTCGGAATGACCTACGAGCGCCTCGCCGAGCACCAGGGCCTGCAATGGCCCTGCCCCGACACGGAGAAGCTCCCGTCGAGCTTCCTGCACGCCCGGCTCTGGGAGACCGATCCGGCGCGGCGCGGCGCGGCCGCCCCGTTCGGCCTCGTGCAGCACGACCCTCCCGTCGACCTCACCGACGAGTCCTACCCGCTGCGCCTGACGACGGGGCGACGATTGGACTCGTACAACACCGGTGTACAGAGTGGGAGTTACGCCTCACCGCTGCGGCGCGGCGAGTACATCGAGCTCTGCCCGGAGGACGCCGAGGCCTACGGCGTCGCCGTGGGCGAGGAGGTGCGGGTCTCCTCCCGCCGGGGCAGCATCGTCGCACCCGTGTGGGTCGACACGGGGCTGCGGCCCGGTCTGGCCTTCATGACGATGCACTTCCCCGACGAGGTGGACACCAACCAGCTGACCATCGAGGCGAACTGCCCGATCGCCGGCACCGCCGAGTTCAAGGCCTCCGCCGTACGGATAGAGAAGCTGGTGCCCGCATGGACCTGAGGTACACCGACGCCGTTCCCTCCGATGCCGAACGTGCGGCCGTGGACGGTCTGCTGGGACCGCCGCCCTCCGGTTGGGAGGGTGCCGAGGACCGGACCGAGACGGACCTGCGCTGGGCGACGGGCGGCGCCTCGGCGGCCAAGGACCGCCGCGACCAGCTGCTGCCCGCCCTGCACGCGGTGAACGACCGGGTGGGCTGGATCAGCGAGGGGGCGCTGAACTACATCTGCCGCCGGCTGACCGTGGCGCCGGCGGAGGCGTACGGCGTCGCGACCTTCTACGCCATGTTCTCGGTGCGGCCGCGCCCGGCGAAGGTGCTCCACGTCTGTACGGACCTGGCCTGCGCGGCCAGCGGCTCGGCGGCCGTGTGCGCGGACCTCACCGAGCGCCTGGGGGCTCCTGGCACCCCGGCCGAGGGCGCGGTCTGGCAGGAGAGCCCCTGCCTGGGCCTGTGCGAACGGGCCCCTGCGGCGCTCCTGCTCCAGGCGGGGGCACAACCAGCCCCTCCGGCGTTCGAGGAGCGGGGAGCCGAGGACGGAGCCCCCGGTCACGGGAAGGGGCGGGCAGGGGAAGAGCCCGCCGCAGGCGCCGTCCGGTGCTCCGCCGTACTCGCGCCCGCCACCGCGGCCGCCATCGTCACAGCCGCCCGGGCTCCCGAGTCGGCCCCCGCCGAGCCTCCGGCCGGTGCGGCCGTCCCCCAGGCCGGCGACCCCGCCCTCGTGCTCCTCAGGCGCATCGGCACCGTGGATCCCGCCTCACTGGACGACTACCGCTCCGCCGGCGGCTACACCGCACTGCGCCGCGCCTTCAAGCTCGGCCCCGCGGGGGTGATCCGCGAGGTGCTGGAAGCCGGGCTCGTCGGCCGGGGCGGCGCCGCCTTCCCCACCGGACGCAAGTGGCAGGCCACCGCCCAGCAGGCCGACGGCCCGCACTACCTGGTCTGCAACGCGGACGAGAGCGAGCCGGGCACCTTCAAGGACCGGGTGCTGATGGAGGGCGATCCGTACGCACTGGTCGAGGCGATGACGATCGCGGGCTACGCGATCGGCGCCCACCAGGGCTACATCTATCTGCGCGGGGAGTACCCCCGGGCCTACGAACGCCTCGACCACGCGCTGAGGAGCGCACGCACCCGCGGGCTGCTCGGCCCCGACGTCCTCGGACAGGGGTACGCCTTCGACATCGAGATCCGGCGCGGCGCGGGTGCCTACATCTGCGGCGAGGAGACCGCGATCTTCAACTCGATCGAGGGGCAGCGCGGCGAGCCGCGCTCCAAACCGCCCTTCCCGGTGGAGAAGGGCCTCTTCGGCAAGCCGACCGCGGTCAACAACGTCGAGACGCTCGTGAACGTGCTGCCGATCCTGGAGCACGGGGCCGCCGCGTACGCCGCGACCGGCACGGAGACGTCCACCGGCACCAAACTGTTCTGCGTCTCCGGCCAGGTGGCCCGCCCCGGCATCTACGAGCTGCCGTTCGGCGCGAGTCTTCGGGAGCTGCTCGACCTCGCGGGGCCGCCCGAGCGGCTGCGTGCCGTGCTCCTCGGCGGGGCCGCGGGCGGCTTCGTCCGCCCCGACGAGCTGGACGTCCCGCTCACCTTCGAGGGGACCCGCGCCGCGGGGACGACGCTCGGTTCGGGAGTGGTCCTGGTCCTGGACGACTCGGTGGAGCTCCCCCGCGTGCTGCTGCGCATCGCGGAGTTCTTCCGCGACGAGTCGTGCGGCCAGTGCGTGCCCTGCCGGGTGGGCACGGTCCGGCAGGAGGAGGCCCTGCACCGGATCGTGGACCGTACGGGCGCCGCGGCCGCCCAGGACATCGCGCTCATGAGAGAGGTGGGGCAGGCCATGCGGGACGCCTCGATCTGCGGTCTGGGCCAGACCGCGTGGAATGCCGTGGAGTCCGCCATCGACCGTCTGGGGGTCTACAAGTGACCGCTGTGCCGCTTCAGCCGCCGCGCCGTCTCGTCTCGTTCACGCTGGACGGCGAGGAGACCCGGGTCCCGGAGGACTCGACGATCCTGGACGCCTGCCGGTCGGCCGGAAAGGACATCCCGACCCTGTGCCAGGGCGACACGCTCACCCCGAAGAACGCCTGCCGGGTGTGCGTGGTCGAGGTGGAGGGTGCCCGCACGCTCGCCCCCGCCTGCTCCCGGCGCGCCGAGCCGGGCATGACGGTCCGTACGGACACCGAGCGGGCCCGGCACAGCCGGAAGATGGTCCTGGAACTGCTGGCCTCGTCGACGGATCTCTCGACGACGCCGCGGGCGGCCGAGTGGATCAAGGAGTACGAGGCGAAGCCCGACCGATTCGGCGCGGACGCCGCACGGATGGACGAACAGCCGAAGATCGACAACGATCTCTACGTCCGCGACTACGACAAATGCATCCTCTGCTACAAGTGCGTCGACGCCTGTGGTGAGCAGTGGCAGAACACCTTCGCCATCGCCGTGGCCGGGCGCGGTTTCGACACCCGTATCTCCACCGAGCACGATGCCGCGCTTCCCGACTCGGCCTGTGTCTTCTGCGGGAACTGCATCGAGGTGTGCCCGACCGGTGCGCTTTCGTTCAGCACAGAATTCGGCATGCGGGCGGCGGGGACGTGGGACGAGCCCGCGCAGACCCAGACCACGACCATATGCGCCTACTGCGGCGTGGGCTGCAACGTGACCCTCCACGTGCAGGACAACGAGATCGTCAAGGTCACCTCGCCGCACGACAACCCGGTGACCCATGGCAACCTCTGTATCAAGGGCCGTTTCGGCTTCCAACACGTACAGAATCGGGATTGACGGCTATGGGACGGGTCACCGAGCGTCGCCGCACCATCCGCATCCGGGACGGGGCGGTCACGACCCGCCCCGACACCCTCGTCGCCGAGGAGCCCCTGGAGATCCGGCTGAACGGCAAGCCGCTCGCCATCACGATGCGCACCCCGGGCGACGACTTCGCGCTCGCGGCGGGCTTCCTGGTGAGCGAGGGCGTGATCGGTGAGGGCTCCGAGGTCCAGTCGATCGTGTACTGCGCCGGGGCGACGGCCGACGGTGTGAACACGTACAACGTGGTGGACGTGAAGCTCGCCCCGGGCGTCGTGGTCCCCGACATCACGCTGGAGCGCAACGTCTACACCACGTCGTCCTGCGGACTGTGCGGCAAGGCGAGCCTCGACGCGGTCCGCACCACGACCCGCCATCCGGTCGCCGACACTCCGCCGGTCCGGGTGACGCCCGCGCTGCTCGCCGCCCTCCCGGACCGGCTGCGCGACGCGCAGCGGGTGTTCGACCGGACCGGGGGCCTGCACGCCGCGGCGCTGTTCTCGCCGGAGGGCGAGCTGCTCGACATCCGGGAGGACGTCGGCCGCCACAACGCGGTGGACAAGCTCGTGGGGCGCGCCCTGACGGACGACCGGCTGCCGCTCTCACAGGCGATATTGCTGGTGTCCGGTCGCGCTTCCTTCGAATTGGCGCAGAAGGCGGTGATGGCGGGGATCCCGATGCTCGCGGCGGTCTCGGCGCCCTCGTCGCTGGCCGTGGATCTCGCGGCCGAGAGCGGACTCACCCTCGTCGGTTTCCTGCGGGGGCAGTCCATGAACGTGTACGCGGGTGACCACCGCATCGCCCTCGAGGCGTCGGTGGTCCAGGGCTGACGACCCACCCGCTGCACGGGGCAGGGGTCCGGCCGGCGGGGAGCGCCCCCTGCGCCGGCCGGGCCCTCTCCTGCAGGCATGTATGCCGCACGGCACATATGGCGACGGCCCCGTTGACCAGTCCCTTCGACCGCTCGGCCCCGCCGAGTTGCTGAGCGTCCGCGTCGCCGAGGCCGACTCCCGCAGCCGCACCGGCCTCGGACTCGCCGGCATACGGGGCACGCAGCACACCCGCCCGGCGGAGGACGGCGCACGGTGACCGCACCGCCCCCACCCCGAAAATCCGCAGCCGTTCCGGGGCGGCAAACTCGAACTGTCGCCCCATCGCTCAGCTCGCGACCACCGCGGCGTGGGGCAGGCGTACGCGGGGATCGGCACGCCCGTTGTCGGACCGGGCAGCTCACGTGTGCGCAGGCCGTCGATCCGATGCGGACGAAATCGGTTGACCGTGCGAAGGCGGCGAAGAGACAGGCGATCACGAGCATGTCGTGGATCAAGTACGGTGCAGCGCTCAGCCTCATAGGATGCGCTGGCGTCTGTGACCTGATGGGGCAGCCGCCCCTCCTCCTGACCTCATCGCGCGAAATGACAGCAGGTAGTGATGTTCGAGATCGGAAAGGCGAGCGAGGCGGAGCTCACCGAACGGAACGATCTGGCCCGCAGAGTGGCCGAAGCGTTGGCGATGGCCGGGTTCACCGTGCATCAGGACGTGAACCAGGCGTCTGCCGCGCCGGGCGCGCTGGTCTGGGTGGACCCGGCGGATGATTCCAGGGGAGGAGTCCTCGTCCAGTGGCTGATCGATCCGTCCCTCGGTCGCGCTGCGGCGGAAAGTGCGCAGAAGGGCGAGATCCAGACGCCCGCGTTCCGGTATTTCAGCTCTGTGACCGAGCAGATGTACGCGACGTTGATCGCAATCCTCGGATCTGCGGGCTTTCAGGCCGGCGATGCCGATGACGACATGAGTCCCTATCTGATCCGCGTCGAAGGCTGACCCCCGAGGGAGGGGCCGGCTTGGTCCCGCAGTGGTCGCCACGGCGTACGTAGGCGGCGAACTGCGTCAGTGGTCACCTCATACGGACGTCCTGGTCTCCTCGACCTGTACGGCTCCCCTCGCACCATGGCCACCGTGATCGCGCTGAGGATCAGCGGCGGCCGGCACTCAGTTCAGCGCCTCGGCCGGAACAGGCCTGGCGTCGGCCTCACTGCTCGGCATCGGGTCGCGCGAGCGGCGCTTGGCGATCACCGCGCAGACCATCAGCTGCATCTGGTGGAAGAGCATCAGGGGCAGCACCGCGAGGCTGGCGTGCGCGCCGAACAGGACGCTGGCCATCGGCAGCCCGGCCGCCAGGCTCTTCTTCGAGCCGGCGAACTGGATGGCGATCCGGTCCTCCCGCCCGAAGCCCAGCCGCTTCGCCCCGTACCAGCTCACCGCGAGCATGACGGCCAGCAGCACGGCCTCGGCGCCGAGCAGCGCGCCGAGCCGGAGCGGGGTGACCTGGTGCCAGATTCCGGCCACCATGCCCTCACTGAAGGCCGTGTAGACGACGAGCAGGATCGAGCCGCGGTCGACGTAGCCCAGCACCTTGCGGTGGCGGCTGATGAATCCCCCGACCCAGCGGCGCAGCAGCTGCCCCGCGAGGAAGGGCACCAGGAGCTGGAGGACGATCTTCAGCAGGGAGTCCGCGGAGAACCCGCCCCCGCTCCCTCCGAGCAGCACGGACGCCAGCAGCGGCGTCAGCAGGATCCCGGCGATGCTGGAGAAGGAGCCTGCGCAGATGGCGGCCGGCACGTTGCCGCGGGCCATCGACGTGAAGGCGATCGACGACTGGATGGTCGAGGGCACCAGGCACAGGAAGAGGAAGCCGTCCTGGAGCTGCGGGGTCAGGACGTAGGGCACGAGCCCGTGGCTGGCGAGCCCGAGCAGCGGGAACACCATGAAGGTGCAGGCCAGGACGGTGAGGTGAAGCCGCCAGTGCTTCAGGCCGTCGAGCGCCTCGGCGGTGGAAAGACGCGCTCCGTAGAGGAAGAAGAGCAGGGCCACCGCTCCTGTCGAGGCGCCGCCCGCCACCTCGGCGCCGGTCCCGGACACGGGCAGCAGCGCCGCGAGTACCACCGTGCCGATCAGCGCCAGGATGTAGGGGTCGACCGGCAGCCAGGACGGCAGCGCGGGGATACGGCGGCTGGTGCGGCGGCTCATGTGCTCCGTGCTCTCTCGGTGGAATCGTGCCCTCCCCATCGTGCTCCTGAAGACAGCGATCGGGAATCCCGTACACCGAACTGACTGTCATCACGTTTCGCGATAGCCTCGGCCCATGTACGACCCCGTCCAGCTCCGCACCTTCCTGGCCGTCGCCCAGACCCTGAGCTTCACCCAGGCGGCACGACGGCTCGGTGTCCGGCAGTCCACGGTCAGCCAGCACGTCCGCAGGCTTGAGTCCGAGGCCGGCCGCCAGCTGTTCAGCCGGGACACGCACCGGGTCGATCTCACCGAGGACGGCGAGGCCATGCTGGGCTTCGCCCGGACGATCCTGCAGGCCAACGAGCGGGCGGCGGCGTTCTTCACGGGCACACGGCTGCGGGGGCGGCTGCGCTTCGGGGCCTCCGAGGACTTCGTCCTCACCCGGCTGCCGGAGATCCTTGAGTCCTTCCGGCGCGAGCATCCCGAGGTGGAGCTCGAGCTGACGGTGGAGCTCTCCGGCGCACTGCACCGGCAGCTGGCGGCCGGCCGGCTCGATCTGGTGCTCGCCAAGCGCCGCACCGGGGACACCCACGGCGAGCTGGTCTGGCAGGACACCCTGGCCTGGATCGGCGCCCCGCAGCTGCGGATCGATCCCGAGCGCCCGCTCCCGCTGATCGCCTTCCCGCCCCCCGGCATCACCAGGGCGCGCGCCTTGGAGGTGCTGGAGGAGCACGGCAGGTCCTGGCGCTTCGCGTGTACGAGTGCGAGCCTGAGCGCACTCGTCGCGGCGGCCAGGGCCGGTCTGGGGGTGATGGCCCACACCCGGGGGCTCATCCCGCCGGGACTCGTACCCGTGCCGACCCGGGCGGGCCTGCCGGAGCTCGGAGATGTGGATTTCGTGCTGCTGCACGGGCGCCGCAGGGACGCCGCCCAGGAAGCGGCGGACGCCCTCGCGGCGGCGATCCTGGCAGGCGGCGACCGCCTCCACCGCGGGCCGGTCGTGCCTTCGCACCCGGAGTCGGCGTAAGCGCCGCGTACAGATTCGGTGGAGATTCCCGCCCGAGCTACTTACCCCGTGGTCAGAAGTGCGCCCGAGCCTTGCCCATCTGGCCCGATATCTACGGTCGGCCTGGCCAGATGTCACGTTTTCCGGAGACTTCGGACCCTCCCGCGGTCTCGCGCTGTGAGGTAGCGTCGCGGCGCCGTGCGGAGCGCCACAAGGAGCAGGTCATTGCGCGAGTTCACTGTCCCACCCATGGCCGCTGCCCCTCAAGTCGGCGGTCTTGCCGATACCGTCTTCGATCATGCGGAGGAAGACCCCCACCGGACCGCCCTCGGCCGCAAGGACGCGGAGGGGCGCTGGCACGACGTGTCGGCGGCCGCCTTCCGCGACGAGGTGCTCGCTCTCGCCAAGGGCCTGATCGCGCAAGGTGTCCGCTTCGGCGACCGGGTCGCCCTGATGTCCCGCACGCGCTACGAGTGGACCCTCTTCGACTTCGCCCTCTGGACGGTGGGCGCCCAGTCCGTGCCGATCTACCCGACGTCGTCGGCCGAGCAGGTCCTGTGGATGCTCCACGACGCCGAGGTCGCGGCCGTCATGGTCGAGCACGAGGACCACGCCATGACGATCGGCTCGGTGATCGACCGGCTGCCGAATCTGCACCGGCTGTGGCAGCTGGACGCCGACGCGGTGACCGAGCTCGTCGACGCCGGGGCCCTGATCGACGACGAGGTCGTCCACCGGCACCGGCGCGCGGTGACGCCCGACTCGGTGGCGACCGTGATCTACACCTCCGGCACCACGGGGCGCCCCAAGGGCTGTGTGATCACCCATGCCAGCTTCATGTTCGAGGCCGACACCATGGTCGCCCGCTGGCATCCGGTGTTCCTCTCCAAGCCCGGCGAGGAGGCCGCGACGCTGCTCTTCCTGCCGCTCGCCCATGTCTTCGGCCGCATGGTGGAGATCGCGGCGCTGCGCGGCCGGGTGAAGCTGGGGCACCAGCCGGAGCTTTCCGCGAAGGCGCTGATGCCGGACCTCGTGTCCTTCCGGCCCACCTTCATCCTGGCGGTGCCGTACATCTTCGAGAAGGTCTTCAACGGCGCACGCCGCAAGGCCGAGTCGGAGGGCCGCGCGGGGGCCTTCGACAAGGCCGTCGAGATCGCGGTGAAGTACGCGGAGGCGATGGAGGAGCGTGCCTTCAGCACCGGCCCCGGCCCGTCCGCCGGACTGCGGATGCAGCACCAGTTCTTCGACAAGGTCGTCTACCGGAAGGTCCGGGAGGCGATGGGGGGCAGGGTGCGGCACGCCATGTCGGGCGGCTCCGGCATGGACCGGCAGCTCGGGCTGTTCTTCGCGGGTGCCGGCGTCACGGTCTACGAGGGCTACGGACTCACCGAGACGACCGCCGCGGCCACGGCCAATCCGCCCGAGCGCACCCGCTACGGCACCGTCGGCCAGCCGATCCCCGGATCCACGGTGCACATCGCCCGGGACGGTGAGATCTGGGTGCACGGCGCCAACGTGTTCTCCGGATATCTGGGCGACCCCAAGTCCACGGACGCCGTGCTGCACGACGGATGGCTGGCCACCGGTGACCTCGGCGCGCTCGACGAGGACGGGTATCTGACCATCACCGGGCGCAAGAAGGAGATCCTGGTGACCTCCGGGGGCAAGAGCGTGGCCCCGAGCGGCCTGGAGGAGCGGGTCCGCGCGCATCCTCTGGTCGCGCAGTGCATCGTCGTCGGCAACGACCGGCCCTACATCGCGGCACTGGTCACCGTGGACCACGAGGCGGTGGAGCACTGGCTCGCCATGCAGGGCCGCACGCCGATGCACGCCGCGGACCTGGTGCGCGATCCCGACCTGGAGATGGAGGTGCGGCGGGCCGTGGTGGCCGCGAACACGGCGGTCTCGCAGGCGGAGTCCATCCGCACCTTCCGCATCCTGGCGCACCAGTTCACCGAGGAGCACGGCATGCTGACCCCGTCGCTCAAGCTGAAGCGGAAGGCGATCGAGACGGCGTACTCGACCGAGGTCGACGCCCTCTACCGGTGAACGTGACCTCCAGAACCTGACGGCTCACCAGGGGTGCTTTTCCCGTGCTTTTCCCCGGTCCGCCGGATCCGGTCACCCGGGAATGCTCAGGCCGCCCCGTTCGTTCTCCCGGGGAGTACCAACCGACGACTTAAGGATCGACTGCTCGTGAGCCAGGTCCCCACCATCACCCTCAACAACGGCCTCGAGATGCCGCAGCTCGGCTTCGGTGTCTGGCAGGTGCCGGACGACGAGGCCACGACGGCCGTGGCCACGGCCCTGGAGGCCGGGTACCGGAGCATCGACACCGCCGCGATCTACGGGAACGAGGCGGGCACCGGAAAGGCGATCGCCGCGTCCGGTGTGGCCCGCGAGGAACTGTTCGTCACCACCAAGCTGTGGAACAGCGAGCAGGGTTACGACTCCACGCTGCGCGCCTTCGACGTGTCGCTGGACAAGCTGGGTCTGGACTACGCCGACCTCTACCTGATCCACTGGCCGGTTCCGGCCAAGGACGCCTACGTAGACACGTACAAGGCCTTCGAGCGGATCCTCGCCGACGGCCGCGCCAAGGCCATCGGTGTGTCCAACTTCCACCCGGAGCATCTGGAGCGCCTGCTGGGCGAGACCTCCGTCGTCCCGGCGGTCAACCAGATCGAGCTGCACCCGCAGCTCCAGCAGGCCGGGTCCCGTGCCTTCCACGCCAAGCACGGCATCGTCACCGAGGCCTGGTCGCCGCTGGGGTCGGGCAAGGGCCTCCTGGAGGTCCCGACGGTGGTAGCCGTCGCGCACAAGCACGGCCGGACCCCGGCCCAGGCGGTGCTCCGCTGGCACCTGCAGACCGGCCACGTGGTGATCCCCAAGTCCGTGACGCCGTCGCGGATCGCGGAGAACATCGACGTCTTCGGCTTCGAGCTGGACGCCGACGACCTGGCCGCGTTCGCCGCGCTCGACGAGGGCAAGCGCCTCGGCTCCGACCCGGCCGAATTCAACCTGGGCGCCTGAGCCACCTCGCACCCGACGGCGCCCCCACCGCTCCGCACGGTGAGGGGCGCCGCCGTGTTCCCGCGGGCGCGTCGGCGCCGGCACAGGGCCAGGCGATACGGGCCCGGCGCCGTCCGGGGCGCGTGCGCACTCTCAGCGGGCGGGTCTCCCCCTGCGGTACTCCTGCGGGCTCAGGCCTCGGACGCGTTTGAAGGCCGCGCTGAACGCGAACGTCCCGCCGTAGCCGACCTGGTGGGCGATGGCCTCCACCGTGGCGTCCGTCTCCCGGAGCAGATCCGCGGCCAGAGCGAGGCGCCACCCGGTCAGATGGGCCATCGGCGGCTCCCCGACCAGCTCGGTGAACCTACGGGCGAGCCCTGCCCGGGACACCCCCGTTTCCGCGGCCAGCGAGGCGACCGTCCAGGGACGGGCCGGACCGTTCTGCAGGAGTCGGAGCGCCTGCCCCACGACCGGGTCGCCCAGCGCCCGGTACCAGGCGGGAGCCTCGGCGTCCGGCCGGGCGAACCAGGCGCGGAGCACCGCGATCAGGAGCAGGTCGAGCAGCCGGTCCAGGACGACGTTCTGGGCTGGCTCGTCCTGCGAGATCTCGGCGTCGAGCAACGCAAGCAGGGGGGAGCTCCGCGCGTCCGAGGGGAGGGCGAGCAGCGGCGGCAGCGCGTCCAGCAGACGCCGGCTGATCTCACCGTCGAGCAGATAGGTCCCCACGAGCATGGACGCGGCGCCGTCCGCCGCGTTGCCCCAGGTGCGTACGCCCAGCCGCATCGACTCGGCCAGGGGCTCCCCGTACAGCGTGGTGCAGACCCCGTCCGGCCCGATACGGGCGTGCGGGACGGTCCCCGGCTCGTCGGCGACGGTATAGGGGGCGGGTCCGCGGACGACCGCGACGTCCCCGGGGCGCAGGTGGACGGGCTCCGCCCCTTCCGCCGGCAGGATCCACGCCTCACCGCGCGTCACGGACATCAGGCAGAGCGGAGCCCCGTCCTCGATCCGGACCGACCACGGCGCTTCCATCACCATCCGGAGCAGGAAGGCCCCTCTCGCCCGTGGTCCGTCCAGCAGTCCGGCCAGTGCGTCCATGCCCGCCAGCCTAGAGCGGCGAGAGCCCCGACGGCCTCGTCCGTCGTCCTCTCGCACCGGAGCACCACCGTGGACGTACGCGTATGGAGTTGAGCGTGTGGAGGATGTCCCCGGCCGGGCGTCCCCGCGAGCCTTGAGGCATGACGACGAACACACAGCAGATGAAGACGGACCATCCGGAGCAGGACACCGTGCTGGTGACGAGCGGCACGGGCAAGACCGGACGACGCGTGGTGGAACGGCTCCTGGCACTGGGGACGGAAGTCCGATCGGGCTCGCGCACCGGCGGCGTTCCCTTCGACTGGGAGGACAAGTCGGGCTGGGAGCCCGCGCTGCGGGGTACCGACGCGGCGTACGTCGCGTACTACCCGGATCTGGCCGCGCCCGGAGCGCCGGAGGCGATGGCCGCCTTCGGGCGGATCGCGGCCGACAGCGGCGTGCGCAGGCTGGTCCTGCTGTCCGGACGCGGCGAACCGCAGGCGGTGGTGGCCGAGGACGCCTTGCGCGAAGCGGCTGCGGGAGTCGGGCTCACGGTCGTCCGGTCGGCCTTCTTCGCGCAGAACTTCAGCGAGGGGGCGCTGCTCGACGGAGTGCTCGCGGGTGAGCTGGTCTTCCCCGCGGGTTCCGCCGCGGAGCCTTTCGTGGACGCCGACGACCTGGCCGACGTGGTCGTGGCGGCCCTCAAGGGGGACGTCCCGGCGGGAGGGGTACACGAACTGACGGGCCCTCGGCTGCTGACCTTCGACGAGGTCGCCGCCGAACTGACCGGTGCCACGGGAAGCGAGGTCCGCTACGTGCCGGTGAGCGGACCGGAGTACGCGGCGGCACTGGAGTCGTACGGTGTGCCGGCGCCCGAGGCGAGCTTCATGGCGGACCTGTTCACCATGCTGCTGGACGGGCACAACGCGGTGACGACGGACGGGGTGAAGCGCGTCCTGGGGCGGGAGGCACGTGACTTCACCGCTTTCGCAGGGGATGCGGCCGGGGACGGCGCCTGGTCCCGCTGAGGGGACGACCGGGCACCTGATCAGGTGAGGGCAGACCCGTCGGCGAGCCTGAAGGCCAGCAGCCGGTACGCGGGATCGGGGCGCGCCCGGTCCGGGTCGGGCAGCGCCGTGAGTTCCGCCGCGAGCCGCTCGGCCGTCCGTCCGGGCAGCGCCAGCCGGGAGGCGTAGTCCCCGCGCAGCACGGCTCGGGCCGTGCGCCGGGGCGAGCGCCCCTGGCCGTGGCCTGCGAACGCGGCTTCGCCGGCCCGTTCCAGGCCGGCGCGCGCGGCGTGGCCGGTGACGAGGCCGGCGGTGTCGGCGGGCTGGGAGCTGAGGCAGGGGGCGAGGACGGCGTCGATGTCGCTGCCCACGTCGTGTCCGGCGTCCTTGTCCACCGTGGTCACGAAGACCCCACCTGGCCGCAGCACCCGGGCTGCCTCCGCGACCACCTCCCGGACCCGGCCCTCTTCTCGCAGCAGATGCAGCAACCAGACCGCGCTCACCGCGTCGAGAGCCGCGTCGGCCACCGGGAGCCGTCCCACGTCACCGAGGACGACGGCCCCGATCCGGCCGCGCGCCACCCGTGCCATGCCGTGCGAGGCATCGGCGCCGAACACCCGTAGCGCGGGACGGGCGAGCGCGATCTCTTCCGTGACGGAGCCCGTGCCGCAGCCGATGTCCAGCAGGGATCGGGCGGAGGACGGCACGAGCGCGAGGACGGCCTCGGCCGCGGCCCGGGCTCGCGGTCTGCCCCCGCGGGTGGCGTCGTAGCGGGCGGCTTCCACGTCGTAGTCCAGCACGGGTACGACTGTAGGACGATCGGCCGGATCCCGTCGTGGAACAGGCGCTTACGCACGTGGGTGTCCACGCCGGCTCGCCGCACATCCCCGCTCCCGACCGGCGACCTGATCCCCGGGCGGGAGCGGCTACTTCGCCCCGTGCCCGGCGGCGACGGCCTCGACGCGCGCGGCCAGCGTGAGGTCCTTCCGCGTAACGGCCCCACCCGCGTCGTGCGTGTTCACGGCGAGGGCCACGGTGTTGTAACCCAGCGTCAGGTCCGAGTGGTGATTGAGCTCCTCCTGGATCTGTGCGACATGGACGGTCAGCCCGGTCGCGGCGAAGTGGGACGGCAGCCGGTAGGTACGGGTGATCCGGTCCCCGTCGAGCTGCCAGCCGGGCAGCTCGCGCAGCCCGGCCTCGATGTCGTGGGCGGACAGCGGTTCAGTGGGCATACGACGGCTCCTGAGGCGTATCGGTACGGTCGACGGTGCCCGTGACGTTACGGTCCGGACGCACCAACTGTCGCGCCTGACACGGGAGAGGGCCATTGCTGCCGCCCCGTGGCCCTCACTCCCCGGCGAGTGGCCGCGTCCAGGGGGCCTCGCTCCGGGCCAGCAGGGTGGCCGTCGTGCTCGCGGCGGCCAGGAGGACCACGGCGATCAGCAGTGGCAGCGCCGGGTGCACGTGCAACGCGGCCAGCGCCCCGAGGAACGCACCGGCCAGCATGGCAACGGCGGAGAGGACGCGACGCCCCGCCCGGCTTCCAGGCCCCCTGGCGAGCCGGCTGTCGGCCACGGCCCCGGTGAGGGTTCGGGTCAGCACGGTGGTGGTGAGGTCGGGTACCGCGAGTGCCCGGACAGAGGCGTTCTGCACGCCGAGTCCGAGGCCCAGCAGCACGATGAGTGTGAAGCGGACGCCCCCGGTGTACGGCCCGCCGGAGACCAGCGTGACGATCATGGCGGCGGTGACGAAGGCGGTCTGGACGAGGAGCGCGTGCTGCAGCTGCCGGCCCCGGTGGGCCCTGGCCAGATGCACGGTGATGCCGCCGGCCAGCGCCCCCGCCGCGAACGATGCGAGCGCCACCGCCGAGGCGAGAGTCGAGAACGTCGGAGCGCCGGCGAGGGCGAAGCCCATGAAGACGACGTTGCCCGTCATGTTGGCGACGAAGACATGGCCGAGGAGCAGATAGCTGAACGCGTCGACCAGGCCGGTGAGCACGGTCAGGGCGAGCAGCACGGGCGGCAGCGGACCGTGCGGGCCGTTCATGTCGGGTACGAGCGTGTCCCGGGCCTCACGCAGCACGACGGGCATGAGCGGCACGCTCCGATCACTCGATGTGGTCAGGATTGTGCCGCAGCCCGGCGGTCGCGCGGTCCGTACGCGCCGGGCAGGACCTCATCCGCCCTGCCCGGCACGTCGTGTCCACGCGTTACACGCGTGCCCCGTTGTCGGCGGGGTCCCGGCGTGTCCGCCCGGCCGCGGTCCTGCGGCCCGGTGCCCGCTCACGGCCCGGCGGCGGGGCCTTGCTGCTCCTCTCCAGGAGGAGCGCCGCCGGCACGGCGGTCATCACCGAGGAGTACGTCCCCACGCAGATGCCGATGAGGAGGGCGAGCGCGAAGTCCGCGAGCGAGTCGCCGCCCAGCACCGCGAGGGCGACCAGGATGAACAGGGCGCCCATCCCCGTGTTGACGGTGCGCGGGACGGTCTGCAGGACGGCCCGGTTGGCCACATCGGCCACCGGGGAGCGCCGGTTTCGGGCCCACAGCTCCCGTACCCGGTCGAAGACCACCACGGAGTCGTTGACGGAGTAGCCGATGACGGTGAGCAGGGCGGCCAGGAAGATCCCGTCGACGGGGCGTCCGAGCCAGGCGAAGGCGCCGACCAGAATGATGACGTCGTGCACCAGGGCCCCGACCGAGGACACGGCGAACGTCCACCGGAACCGGGCCGCGAGATAGGCGAGTTGCACGAACACGGCCACGCCCAGGGCGATCAGGGCATTGCGCCGCAGTTCGTCTCCGAGGCTGGGGCCGATCAGCTCGTCGCGCACCTTGGTGGTCGCGCCGCCCTCTTCGGCGAGCGCGGCCCGCAGGGCGTGTTCCCCGTCGTTGTCCAGCTGCCCGGTGCGCACGGAGAGGTCGCGCTCCCCCGCGGTGGTCACCTCGGCGTCGGTGAAGCCCGCGGCGGCGATCGTGTCACGGGCGGTCTCGACGTCGACCGGGCGGGGGGGGGGGGTGAACCCCAACCCCCCCC
>NZ_JBHWZS010000041.1:0-41405 GCF_042728155.1 Streptomyces sp. NPDC060209 | reverse complement strand
CGCGCTGGATGCCCGTGGTGTCCTGGAGGACGCCACGACGGCCGTCCTGCGTCTGGGCGATGAGCCCGGGACCACGCTGCTCGACCGCGAGGTACCACGTACCGGGGGCGAGTTCGGCGATCGGGTTGGGGGCGCCGTCCTCGCCGTACAGCGGACGGGCCACCGGCACCGCGAACCAGAAGGGGGTGAAGTCACCGGCCGGTGCCCCACCGCCCTGCGGAGCCTGCTGCGCGGCCTGCTGGTGCTCCGGCTGGCCGGGCTGGCCCGGCTGGGCACCGTAAGGCTGCGGCTGGCCGGGCTGTGCGCCGAACGGCTGCTGGCCACCGGGGTAGCCATAGCCCTGGCCGGGCTGCTGGCCGTACGCCGGCTGCACCTGTGCCGGGCGGGGTGCGCCCACGAGCGGGGCCTTGAGCGCGGGAACCAGCGGAGTGGCCACGGCGCCGCCGGCGAGTGCGATGGCCGCCAGGAGTCCGAGGATCAGGCCCGCGCCCGCGTCACCGGCGTCGATGATCGTCCAGAACATGGTCCACAGGGAGAACACGGTGAACGCGGCGCCGAACTGGCCGAGTTCGAAGCCGACCACCTTGCGGCCCGGCATCGCACGGCTGACGATCAGCAGCGCGGCACCGATGATGCCGGCGAGGTAGATGCCCATCAGGACGGAGAGCGAGTCCCAGGCGTTCGCGCTGTAGCCCGAGCAGTCCACGCCCGAGGGGCAGTCGTAGCCGGAGAGGTCGAGGAAAGAGGCGATGAACAGCACGACCGCTGCTCCGATCACCACGCCGTCGCCTCGAGTGAGGGAGCGGATATTCACGTGAAGGTCCTTAGTCGGTCGTCTCGTCGGGGCGGTCGTCGATGCCGCCTGAACGGCGGGTACGGCGCGAAGCTCGGGGCGGCTCCCCATCGTACGGATGAATCTATCGTCTGCACGGGCGGGTTGTGATGTTGCCCGGACCCCGGACTGGCTATCCCCCCAATGTCGCCACTATCACCGCAGAACTACCTCTTGAGATAGCTGCCGATGCCCTCGGCAATGCCGAGAGCCGCTTTCTGGCGCCAGCCCGCGCTGGTGAGCAGGGCGGCATCCTCCGGATCACGCATATTGCCGCATTCGATGAACACTTTGGGCACGGTCGACAGATTCAGGCCGCCGAGATCGTTACGGGTGTCCAGTCCGGTGCGGTCGCCGATGTAATTGGAGGGGGCGCTTCCGGTAACGCGTACGAAATTCCCGGCAATCCGCACTCCCAGTTCACGCGAAGGGACCACGATCTTCGAGGTGTCCGCGTCTCCTCCGTTCACCGCTGCGGGGAGAATGACGTGGAATCCCCGGTTGCCGGTTGCGGAACCGTCCGCGTGAACCGAGACGACCGCGTCCGCCTTCTCCTTGTTGCCGATCCGCGCCCGCTCGTCGACGCACGGGCCGTAGGCGCGGTCGCCGTCCTGGGTGAGGACGACCTTCGCGCCCTGTTCCTCCAGCAGGGTGCGCAGCCTGCGGGAGACGTCGAGGGTGAACCGGGCTTCCGCGTAACCCGAGTTGGTGGCCGTGCCCGTGGTGTCGCACTCCTTGCGACCGGTGCCGATGTCCACCTGGCTGTTGATCTCCCGGGTGTGGTCGCGGTTACCGGGGTTGTGCCCGGGGTCGATCACCACGGTGCGGCCGGTGAGCGGGCCCCGGGGCAGGGGCCTGGCGGACGTGGGCCCCGTGGAGGGGCTCGCTGCCGCAGCCGACGACTGCCGGGGAGAGGGAGAGGGAGAGGAGGAGGACGGTACGGACGTCGCCGGCCGGGACGCGGATTCCGCTCCGGCGCCGGGACCCTGTCCGCCGTCGCCCGCGCATCCCGTGGCGGTCAGACAGACGCCCGCCAGCGCGGCGGCGGCGAACACGGGCCGACGGCGCGGGCCCGGGCGCGATGTGGGGGGAACGAAGTCGTCGTTACGCACGTCGCGATGCTATCCGTGGCGCTCAGACCCCCGGCCCCGTACGCCGCAGAACGCGCAGCGAGTCCGTCACCGAGATCTCGGTGAACGCCCCCGAGGCCAGGGCGCGTCGGTGGACGCGGTACGGGGCCTGGCCGCCGTCCGCCGGGTCCGGGAACACGTCGTGGATGACCAGCAGACCGCCGTCGGCGACCTTCGGGGCCCAGCCCTCGTAGTCGCCGTTCGCGTGCTCGTCGGTGTGCCCGCCGTCGATGAATACCAGGCCGAGCGACCCGCCCCAGACGGCCGCGACCTGCGGGGACCGCCCGACGAGCGCAACGACGTGCTCCTCCAGACCCGCCCGGTGCAGGGTGCGGCGGAAGGTCGGGAGAGTGTCCATCAGGCCGATCTCCGGGTCCACCACCGACGGGTCGTGGTACTCCCACCCCGGCTGCTGCTCCTCGCTGCCCCGGTGGTGGTCGACGGTCAGGGCGGTCACCCCGGCCGCTCGTGCGGCGTCCGCCAGCAGGATCGCGGACCGCCCGCAGTAGGTGCCGACCTCCAGGAGCGGCAGTCCCAGCGCGGCGGCCTCGACGGCTGCGGCGTACAGGGCGAGCCCTTCGTGGACCGGCATGAAGCCCTTGGCGGCCTCGAAGGCGGCGAGAACCTCCGGCTCGGGACGGTCGGCGGACTCGGCGGCCACGGGGTTCCTCCTGGTGGGGCGGTGGGTCGGACGGCGTCCCATCGTGCCGTACGCCCCCGCGACAAGGATCGGCGGGGGCGTACGGGTGGGGTGGGCCCGGGTCGGGGCAGGCCCCTGGCAGGGCTGCCGGGTCAGGTCAGCAGCTCTGCCAGAGTCGGGTCATGACCCGGACGCCGAAGCGCAGGCCCTCCAGCGGGACGCGCTCGTCCACGCCGTGGAAGAGCCGGCCGTAGTCCAGGTCGTGCGGGAGCTTCAGCCCCTTGAAGCCGAAGCAGCGTATGCCCAGGTGGGTGAAGGCCTTGGCGTCGGTGCCGCCGGGATTGCAGTACGGCACGGGGTGGCCGTCCGGGTCCTCCGCGCGGACCGCGTCGCACATCGCGTCGACCAGCGGGCCGTCGAACGTCGTCTCCAGCGCGATGTCGTGGTTGACCCACTCGCGGCTGACGGAGGGCAGCAGCAGCCGGTCGATCGTGTCGATCAGCTCCTGCTCGTGGCCCGGCAGGAAACGCCCGTCGACCCGGGCGGTGGCCTTCCCCGGGATCACGTTGGTCTGGTAACCCGCCGTGAACATGGTGGGGTTGGCGGAGTTGCGCAGCACCACCTGCATGAAGTCCGCCACCGGCCCCAGCCGGGACAGAGTGCCTTCGATGTCGTCCTCGTCGAACTCGACGCCGTAGAGGCGGGCGGCCTCCTCCAGCAGGGCGCGGACCGGCTCGATCAGCCGCACCGGGAAGGTCTCGCGGCCGATGCGGGTGAGGGACTCGGCGAGATCGGTGACCGCGTTCTCGTCGTTGGGGGACGAGCCGTGGCCGGCCCGGCCGGTGGCGGTGAGCTCCATCCAGGCCATGCCGCGCTGGGCGTTCTCGATGGGGTACAGCCGCCGGGTGTCGTCGATCGCGAAGGAGAACCCGCCCCCCTCGCCGATCGCCTCGGTGGCCCCGGCGAAGAGCTCGGGGCGGTGCTCGACCAGCCAGTGCGCGCCGAACTTCCCTCCCGCCTCCTCGTCGGCGAGGAAGGCGAGGACCAGATCGCGGGCCGGCCGGGTACCCGTCCGGGCGAAGTGCCGGGCGGTGGCCAGCATGACCGCGACCGTGTCCTTCATGTCGATCGCGCCGCGCCCCCAGAGGTAGCCGTCGCGGATCTCCCCGGAGAACGGCGGCACCTGCCACTCGGAGGCGTCGGCGGGTACGACGTCGAGGTGGCCGTGGACCAGCAGGGCGCCCCGCGACGGGTCGGCGCCCGCGATCCGCGCGATGACGTTGGCCCGGCCCGGGGCGGACTCGACCAGCACGGAGTCGATGCCGGCCTCGGCGAGGCGGGCCACCACCCAGTCGGCCGCCGCGCGTTCGTCGCTGGTGGGGTTGGAGGTGTCGAAGCGGATCAGCTCGGCGCAGAGGCCGACGACCTCCTCCTGGGCCTGTTCGGACGCGGGGACGATGCTCATGCTGCTCCTGCCGGGGTGGTGACGTGGGCGGCGGGAGCGGGGGTGTGCGCGTCGTCGTCCAGGGTGGAGGTGCCGTACGGCCTGACCCAGCCCAGCAGGCCGAGCACGCAGTACAGCAGGAAGGCGGTGGCCAGCGAGTTGAGGGCCGGTATACCGCCGTCGTAGAACTTGCCGACGCAGAACGCGGCGAGCCAGATGGCCAGGGACATCGGCACCCAGGTGGGAGAGGTCGCGGGCAGCGTCTGCGCCTCGCGGGTCTCGTCCAGCGGCCGCCGCATCCGCTTCACGACCCAGTACTCCGCGACGATGATGCCGCCGATCGGAGGGATCATCACGCCGAGCAGGGAGAGGAACTCCGTGAAGTGGGTCATGATGCCGACCGCGGAGAGCAGCGTCCCGGCGATACCGAGGGCGACGGTGACCACCCCGCGGTGCAGCCGCTTGCCGAAGACGACCTGGAAGAAGTTGACGACGCCGAGCGAGGAGCCGTACAGATTCCAGTCGTTGATCTTGGCGGTGGACATCAGGACCACGATCACGCCGAACGCGCCCGAGGTGGAGAGCACGATGTGCGAGACCTCGCTGGACTTCACCAGGTGGCCGAGGAGCACGCCGACCATGCCGACGATGTACTCGGAGAGGATCATCGAGGAGGCGCTCTGCACGAAGACGTGCGAGCCCTTCCTGTTGTAGCGGGTCATCTCCGGGGAGACGATGGCGCCCGTCATGTAGCCGCCCGCGATCGCGGTGGCGGCCACCGCGAGCGGGATCGTCTCACCGGGCGGCGGTGAGCTGATCAGGTCGCCGAGCGAGTGGTCGTTCAGCGTGGTGATCACCGACCAGGCGACCATGCCGAAGAAGAGCGGGGTGACGATCTTCGCGAACAGGGCCATGTAGCGGAAGCCGAAGATCACCAGGGCGGTGATCGCGATGCCCGCGATCACGCACCACATCCAGGACGGGCCGCCGACGAGTGCCGAGACGCTATTGCCGAAGATGGTGTTCTGGACGCCGAACCAGCCGACCAGGCTGACCGCGATGACGAAGCTGACCAGGGCCGAACCGTTTCGGCCGAAGCCCACCCAGCGGGTCAGCATCGGAGTCGCCAGACCCTCACGCATCCCGGCCAGGCCGATCGCGAAGATCACGATCTCCAGGATCACCGCGCCGAGCGTGAAGGCGAGGAACGCGTCCCCGAAGGTCATTCCCACACCGATGGTGGCGCCGAGCGTGAACTGGGAGATCGACCCGGACTGGGCCAGCCACTGCAGGAGCATCGACCAGAAGCCGAAGCGCTTGTCGCGCGGCACCCGTGAGAGCGAGTAGTCGTCGCTGCCGATGCTCTTGGCCTCGGGGGCCGCGGCGGCCCGGCTGTCGGATGCCATCAGGACTCCTGGGGTGTGCGGCCGAAGGTCTGCAGGTGAGCCAGCGACCCGTAGCGGTTGACGAGGTTGTCGAACTCCACCGCGTCGTGGAAGTCCAGGGTTCCGGCGCCGAAGGCCTTGGCGACCTCGACGGCGTACCGGGCGGCGGACGCGATGTCCGTCTCGTGACTCGCGCCCGTCTGGCAGCCCGGCACCGCGGCGGCCGAGGTGACCGCGAGACCGACGACAGGAGCGGCGGTCGCGGTGGAGGGCTGAAGAATCGAATTGATGTGGTGTGCACCGTTACCGTACGGGGTGATGTCCTGGGTGGTCACCGGGTAGGTGACCAACGGCTCACCGGTCACCACCGCGAGCAGCTCGCCGAGCTGCTCGGACACCCGGAGCACCCAGCCCTCCTTGACGGTGGGCGAGAGCGCCAGGCCCTTGTGGTTGATGATCCGGTTGCCCTTGGTGGTGTCGATGGAGAGCACGGCCTCCATCTCGCCGGTGACCTCGTGCCGGTTCATCGTGGCGATGTCCACCGGGGACCCCATGAAAGGAACCGGGTCGTGCGGCTCGGTCGGGGCGCTCGGGCAGATGTGCGTGGCGACGATCACGTCACCGGGCAGCGCGTCGCCCCGGCGGCGCATGTCCAGCAGCTTTGCGGCGGTGGCGAGCGCCGAGGCCGCGCCGTCGGCGTCGGAGACGAGTCCGGTCACCTCCGGCCGTGCGCCGACGCCCCCGAGCCGGCCGACCACCCCGAGGGTCCGGGCGCTGCCGCCCGAGGTGCGCCCCCGGGCGCCCGGGATGCGGACGAGCACGAAGTCCGTCGCCCCCCGGTCGCCGGTGACCGTCGTGACCTGCGCGGACGAGCCCTCGGCCCCGGCGACGGAGTCGAGGTATCCGACGACCGACTTGCCGCAGACCTGCGGGTCGTCCAGAAGCTCGACGATGTCCAGTACGTACTTGAGCATGGGGGGCCTTTCTCCGGAGCGGGACACCCGCCCGGCGCTTCTGCGGGGAAGCGCGGGGCGGGGTGCTGGAGCAACATTCGGGATCGGCTACCGTGGAACGCAACTCTTTCCCGTTATCTGCAATTCAGGTCTGAATGGTGAGATGCTGATGGCCGACTTCGATCTGGACCGGCGCACCCCGGCCGGGGCCCTGCAAACCGTCGACCGGGCGCTCCTGGTCCTGCTCGCCTTCGAGCGCACCCGGCCCGACTGGGGCGTGACCGAGGTCGCCGAGGAGTTCGGCTGGGACACCTCGGTCGCCCAGCGTCTGCTCGCCACGCTCGCGGGCCGCGGCTTCCTGGTGTCCGACCCGGTCACCCGCCGCTATCGCATCGGCCCCGCGGTGCTGCGGCTCGGCCGGCTCTGGGAGCGCTCGGGGTCACTGGAGCTGCTGGCCGCGCCGGTGCTGGAGGAACTGCGCCGGACCACCGGCGACACCGTCCTGTTCTGCCTGCCCGACAGCTTCCACATGCGGTGCGTGGCCGCCGAGGAGGGCGAGACAGGGCCGCTGCGCTACTACCCGCTGGTCGGCGAGCTCTACCCGGCGCACGCCGGGGCCACCAGCAAGTCCTTCTACGCCTACCTGCCCGACGACCAGCGCCACCGCCTCTTCCGGGGCCGCCCCATGGCCCGCTTCACCGACCGGACGGTCACCGACCCGGACCTGTTGGAGCAGGAGTTCCTCAAGGTCCGCGCCCAGGGATACGCGTGGACCGTCGGCGAGTACGACACTGGGATCGCCACCGTCGCCGTCCCCGTGTTCCTGGGGCGTGAGCCCTACGGCAGCCTCAGTCTCGGTGGAGGCGAGGACCGGTTCCGGGGAGCGCCCGAGGACCGGCTCGACGCGCTGCGCCACGCCGCCCACCTGCTGGAGCAGCGGCTCACCCACCCGCCCCAGCGGCCGAAGTCCCGCGCGGGGCGCCCCCGCAGCGCCTGACCCCTGCCCGTACACCGCCCGGCCGGCCTGTGTGCTGCCGCCGGTCCGACCCGCACGAGGACCACCCGTGAATCTGCTGCTGCTCTCCAACTCCACCCAGTACGGCCGCGGTTATCTGGAGCACGCTCTGGACACCGTCACCGCGTTCCTCCCGGCGGACGCGCGGCTGGCTTTCGTGCCTTACGCGCTGGCCGACCACGCCGCGTACACCGCGCGCGTCCGCGGGGCCCTGGAACCGTCCGGCATCACCGTGCGTGGCGTCCACGAGAGCTCCGATCCCGTGTCGGAACTCGCCGCCTCGGACGCCGTGTTCATCGGCGGGGGCAACTCCTTCCGGCTCCTCGACGCCCTGTACCGCACCGGCCTCCGGGAAGCGGTACGGGACGCCGCACGGAACGGAATGCCCTACATGGGAGCCAGCGCGGGCACCAACATGGCCGCGCCGACCCTCCGGACCTCCAACGACATGCCCATCGTGCAGCCGCCGTCCTTCGAGGCGCTGGGCCTGGTCCCGTTCCAGATCAACCCGCACTACCTGGACCCGGACCCGGCCAGCACCCACAAGGGCGAGACCCGTGAGGAGCGGCTCACCGAATTCCTCGAGGAGAACGACGTCCCGGTGCTCGGGCTGCGTGAGGGATCCTGGCTCCGGGTCCGCGAGGGCGGGGCGACGGTCGAGGGAGCCCAGCCCGCCCGGCTGTTCAGCCGTGGCGTCCGGCCGCGGGAGCTCGCGGCCGGAACCGATGTGTCCGAGCTGCTGGCTACGGAGCCGAGGTTCGACGCTCCGGAGCACTGACCGGCACCGCCACGGGGGCGGACTCCGCGGCGGCGAGCGCGTCGCCCGCACTGCTGGCAAGCAGTACCGGGCGCGCCTGCCGCTGCGCCGGAAGGAAGGCGGCCAGCACGAGGCCGATCAGCACCGCCCCGGTGGCGATCACGAACGAGGTCCGGAAGCCCTCCATGGTGGGGACGTCCACCGACCCCATCCGCACCGAGGTGTTCGCCAGCACCATGCCGATCACCGCACTCGACAGCGAGGTGCCGATCGACCGCATCAGCGTGTTCAGGCCGTTGGCCGCACCGGTCTCGGACGCGTCGACCGCCCCGATGATCAGGGCGGGCAGCGAGGAGTAGGCGAGCCCGATACCCGCTCCGAGCACCACCGCGATCACCACGGTCTGCCAGGCGGCGCTCATCAGGCCGAGCCCCGCCCCGTAACCGACGGCGATGATCAGCATGCCCAGCATCAGGGAGGCCTTGGGACCGCGGCGGGCGGAGAGCCGGGCGTACAGCGGGGCGACGAACATCATGGTCAGACCCAGCGGCGCCACGCAGAGCCCCGCCATCACCATGGACTGCCCCAGGCCGTAGCCCGTCGACTCGGGCAGCTGCAGCAACTGCGGGAGGACCAGCGAGACGGCGTAGAAGGCCACCCCGACCATGATCGAGACGAGGTTGGTGAGCAGCACCTCACGTCGGGCGCTGGTCCGCAGATCGACCAGCGGCGCCGGGGAGCGCAGCTCGAACAGGCCCCACAGCACCAGGATCACCAGGGACGCGGCGATCAGGCCGAGCGTCAGGGGAGAGGTCCAGCCCCAGTCGCCTCCCTTGGTGACGGGCAGCAGCAGGCAGACCAGGCCGAGGGAGAGCCCCAGCGCTCCGACGAGGTCGAAGCGCCCCGGCGCGCGCAGCGGGGGCTCCGGCACGACGAGGACCGTCAGGGTCATCGCCAGCACACCCAGCGCGGCCGAGCTGAGGAAGAGCGCGTGCCAGTCGGCGTGCTGGGCGATGAGCGCGGCGGCGGGCAGCGCGAGTCCGCCGCCCACTCCTATGGAGGAGCTCATCAGGGCCATCGCCGAGCCGAGCTTCTCGCGCGGCAGCACATCGCGCATGATGCCGATCCCCAGCGGGATGGCCCCCATGGCGAACCCCTGGAGCGCCCGGCCGACGATCATGATCACGAGGTCGTCGGTGGAGGCGCAGATCAGCGAGCCGACCACCATCACCGCGAGGCTGGCCAGCAGCATCCGCCGCTTGCCGTACAGATCGCCGAGCCGCCCCATGATCGGGGTCGCGACGGCACCGGCGAGCAGGGTCGCCGTCATCACCCAGGTCGCGTTGGCCGGGTCCGTCCCGAGCAGCGACGGCAGGTCCTTGATCACGGGGACGAGCAGGGTCTGCATCACCGCGACGGTGATCCCCGCGAACGCGAGTACGGGAACGACGCCGCCGCCCTTGCCCCGGCGCGGGTCCGGCAGCTCCCCGGCTTGCTGTTCGTTCGTCGTCCGTTGCATACGTGTGGCCTCCGGGCAGGGGAAGAAGCGGAAGTTCGAGCGGGGTGGAGCATGCGGCAGCGCGCCGAAGGGCAGCGCCGACCGCCAAGTGTGTGCATGTTGAACGCTTCCGTACGCCCGCGATATTCCGGTGAACGCGGCGTAAAAAGAGGGAAGTCGGCGAAGGTCCTACGCCAGGGGACGGAGACCTGATGAGACCGGCGGGGGACCTGAAACCGATGTACGGGGCATGAGTGGCCTGCGAGTATGACACGCATGGTTGACGTCTCCCCGCCCACGCGGCCTCCCGCCCGGTCCAGAACCCGCACGTGGGCCGTGGTCGCGGCCGCCTGCACCGGCCAGTTCCTGGTCGTCCTCGATGTGTCCGTCGTCAATGTGGCGCTGCCGTCCATGCGCACGGACCTGGGCCTGAGCGCACCCGGACTGCAGTGGGTCGTCAACGCCTACTCCATCGCCTTCGCCGGCTTCATGCTGCTCGGCGGGCGGGCCGCGGACATATACGGCCGCAAGCGGATGTTCCTGACCGGGCTCGGCCTCTTCACCGTCGCCTCGCTGGCCGGCGGGTTCGCGCAGGAGGGCTGGCAACTCCTCGCCGCCCGCGCCGGGCAGGGACTCGGCGCGGCCGTGCTGTCCCCCGCGACCCTCACCCTTCTCACCGCCGCCGTCCCCGAGGGCCCGGCGCGGACCCGGGCCATCGGCACCTGGATGGCGGTCGGCGCGGGCGGCGGAGCGGCCGGCGGGCTGATCGGCGGAGTGCTCACCGACACCCTCTCCTGGCGGTGGGTCCTGCTGATCAACGTGCCGATCGGCATCCTCGTCCTCGCGGGCGCGGCGGTGTGGCTGGCCGAGGGCCGGGCCGGTGAGCGCCGCCGCGTGGACCTGCTGGGCGCGGTGCTCGTCACGGCCGGACTGGCGACGACGGCGTACGGCATCGTGCAGACCGAGGCCGCGGGCTGGACCGCGTCCGCCACCCTGGTGCCCCTGCTGGGCGGCCTGGCGCTGCTCGGCCTGTTCGTCCTGGTCGAGTCGAGGGCGGCGGTGCCGCTGATGCCGCTGCGGGTGCTCGCGGTGCGCGCCGTCTCCGCGGCGAACGTGTCGATGCTGCTGCTCGGGTCGGCGACGTTCGGCATGTGGTACTTCATGACCGTCTACGCCCAGAACGTCCTGGGCTACACACCGCTGCAGGCGGGCCTCGCCCTCCTGCCGACGTCCGTCGCCGTCTTCGCCGGCTCGAAGGCCGCCCCCAGGATCATGGCGCGGACCGGCGCCAAGACCCTGGCCGTGACGGGTGTCCTGGTCGCCGCCGCCGGATTCGGCTGGCAGTCCACCATGGGTGTGCACGGCTCCTACCTCACCTCGGTCTGCCTCCCCGGCGTCCTGATGATGGCCGGGGCCGGACTGGCCTCCACCCCGCTGGCCACACTCGCCACCTCCGGTGCGGCGGCCGGTGACGCCGGACTCGTCTCCGGACTGGTCAACACCTCCCGGACGATGGGCGGTGCGCTGGGCCTCGCCGCGCTCTCCACGGTCGCGGCGGCCCGCACGGCGGGCTCGGCCGAGGCCGCGGAGATCACGGCCGGATACGCCCTGGCCTTCCGGACGTCCGCCGTGGTGCTGGTGGCCGGAGCGGTGATGATGCTGGTCTGGCTGCCGGGGCGCGGGGGAATGAGCGCGGGCGGCCGGCCGGGCACGAGGGCCGGGGGCCGGGCGGGGCAGCCGGGGAAGAGGACGCCACCGGCGCTGCACTCCCCGGAGGCGTGAAAATCCTCCTCCGGCGGGGGAGGGAGGAACGGACGGTACGTCAGAGCCAGCCCTGCTGACGCGCCGCGCGCATCGCCTCCATGCGGTTGCGGGTGCCCGTCTTGCCGATGGCCGAGGAGAGGTAGTTGCGGACAGTGGACTCCGACAGGCGCAGCTTCCCGGCGATGTCCGCGACCGTCGCCCCGTCCACTGACGCGTTCAGCGCGTCCCGCTCCCGTGGGGTCAGAGGGCTCGGGCCCGCGCCCAGCGCGGCGGCGGCGAGCGCCGGATCGATCACGGTCTCGCCGCCCAGCACCTGCCGGATCGCCTTCGCCAGATCCCCGACCGGGCCGTCCTTCACCAGGAAGCCCGAGGCTCCGGCCTCCATGGCGCGCCGCAGATAGCCCGGCCTGCCGAAGGTCGTGAGGATCAGCACCCGGCAGTCCGGCACCTCCGTACGCAGGTCGGCGGCAGCGTCCAGGCCGCTGCGGCCCGGGAGTTCGATGTCCAGCAGTGCCACATCCGGGCGGGCCAGATGTGCCGCGTCGACGATCTCGTCGCCGGCGGCCACCTGGGCGACCACCTCGAAGTCCGGCTCCATCCCGAGCAGGAGGGCGAGCGCGCTGCGCATCATGCCCTGGTCCTCGGCGAGCAGGATGCGCACCGAACCCGTGGGCCGGTGGTCCTCCGGCATCTCGTTCACGGGCTCAGAGTAGGCCGCCGGGGCTCTCGCGGAGGGCCCGACGCCACCACCTCGCCGGGTGGCGCGCCCCACCCGGCCCGCTACCCCTCCCGTCCTGAACGGAGTGACCGATCCGGCCCGGCGCGTGGCCTGCCCCGGCTGAGCCGCGCGGCATCCGCGACCGGTCGGCCCGTCAGCACCGACTCACGTGCTCGTCCCGGCAGGCGGCTGCTTGAAGTCAAGGACTCGCTGATACAGCTGGCGGGCGCGTTCGTGGTTCCCGGCGTCGCGCTCCACGTCGGCCCAGTACAGGAGTACGTCGGCCCTCTGCTCAGTAGGTCCGTCTGCCTCGGTGCTCTGCTGGAGCAGCCTGCGGGCTTCCTCCAGATTCCCGGCCCACACCTCGATCACGGCCAGGTTCCACGACGCTGCCATGACCATGCCCCACTCGCCGCTGTCGATCGCCTGCCCGAGGAGGTTGCGGGCGTCCTCCACGTTCCCGGCGTCTCTTTCCAGCAGACCCCAGGAGTTGAGCGCCCAGCTCCTGTGCCAGAGAGGACCGGTCTCGACGACTTGCTGGTACAGCCTGCGCCCCTCGTCCACATTCCCGGCCTGCGTCTCCAACCAGCCCAGGCCGTTGCGTGCGTCGGACGTCTGCTCAGGGGTGCCGCCGGCGTCGATGGCCTGCTGGAGCAACGTGCGCCCCTCATCCGGATTCCCTGCGCCCGCCTCCAGATTCGCGAGGCGGAGCAGCGCGTCGACATGGCGGTGCAGTTCCCGGTCACGCTCCCGATCATTCGGACGCCCCCGGTCGGCCGCGTTCTCCTCGTCCGCCTCCGCCTCCGCCTCCGCCTCCGCCTCCGCCTCCGCCTCCGCCTCCGCCTCCGCCTCCGCCTCCGCCTCCGCCTCCGGATCGGTCTCGGAGGAGACCGTGTCGTCCCGTGCGGGAGGGATGACGTCCCGCTCGGCGATCATTGTGGTGAGGGCGGGGGGCAGCCACGAGATCCCCGCCCCGTCCGGGATGACCACCCGGTCGAGAATCTGTTCCACGGTCGGACGTCGCGAGGCGTCCTTGGCCAGACAGTCCGCGACCAGCGGGGAGAGGGCCGCAGGCAGCCCCGACAGGTCCGGATCCTCGTGCACCACCCGGTAGTTCACCGAGTGAGGGATGCCTGCTCCGAAAGGCGGCCGGCCGGTCGCCGCGTAGGCGATCACGACGCCGAGGGAGAACACGTCCGACGCCGGCCCGGCACGATTTCCCACAAGGTGCTCCGGAGCCATGAAACCGGGTGTCCCGATGGCCATTCCTGTGCTGGTGAGGTGCGTGTCCTCGACCGCCCGAGCGATGCCGAAATCAATCAGCCGGGGGCCGTCCGATGCCAGCAGGACGTTCCCCGGCTTCAGGTCACGGTGCACCATCTCGCAGTCGTGTACGGCGGCGAGCCCTTCCGCGAGCCCGGCGGTCAGCAGCCCCAACGCGCGCTCCGGCAGCGGACCGTTCTGCTCGACGGCCTGGTGCAACGAGGGGCCGGGAATGTAGGAGGTGGCCAGCCACGGCGGATCAGCCGCAGGATCGGCGCCTACGACGTGTGCGGTGTAGAAGCCGCCGACCCGCTGTGCGGCCGCTACTTCGCGCGCGAAACGCCGTCGGAACCCGGTGTCCACTGCCAGCTCCGGCCGTACCACCTTCACCGCCACCAGGCGACTACCACGCGAACGGCCCAGAAACACCTGCCCCATCCCGCCCCCGCCCAGCCTCTTCAGTAACCGGTACGGCCCGACCTCCGTCGGATCCCCGGCCCGCAACTCCTCCACGTCGCCCCCTTCGAACGAAGAACCTCCGCGCCCGGCCCACTGGTCGCGAGACCCTCGTGACCCGTTGCTGTGCTGAGGCCACTACCCCTACCCAGGACGCCACTACCGCCCCGGCAGTTCTGGTGCCGGCGGCCCCGAAAGCCGGTGAGTCCGGCTGCTCGCGGAAAAAGGCACCACGGTCACCGAAGCCGATGAGCCCCACAAGACGCTGCCACGGCACGTGCGACTCCGTCGACGCCGCATGAGAGGCATTAAGGGCAGTCCCGCCCTCCGGGGCCCTCCGGCGCCTCGGCCGGAAGTTCCGCGGTCACGACGAAGCCGCCGTCCGGGCCCGGGCCCGACTTCAGGGAGCCGCCCGCGGCGGTCAGCCGTTCGGCCAGTCCCTTCAGCCCCGTACCGCCGACCGGGCCCGCGGGCTGTTCGGGGCCGGCGCCGTCGTCCGTCACGGTCAGCCGGACCCGTTCGGGTGTGGAGTCGATCACGAACACACAGCGGGTCGCGCCACTGTGGCGTACGGCGTTGGTGACGGCCTCCCGCGCCACCCAGCCCAGCAGCGCGTCGGTCTGCGGAGCCGGGGACGGCCCCGAGCGGTGGACGACCGTCTCGATCCCGGCGGCGGTCAGCACCGGGCCGGCCCGGTCCAGCTCGGTGGCCAGGCTCCCCTCGCGGTAGCCCGTCACCGCCTCACGGATCTCGGTGAGGGCCTGGCGGCCCACGGACTCGATGTCGGAGACCTGCGCGATCGCGGCGTCGATGTCGTGAGGAGCGAGCCGCCGTGCCGCCTCCGACTTGACGACGACGACCGACAGGGTGTGTCCGAGCAGATCGTGCAGATCACGTGAGAAGCGCAGCCGTTCCTGCTCGACGGCGCTGCGCGCCAGTTCCTGCCGGGTCGCGCGCAGTTCCGTCACCGTCTCGGACAGGGTGAGGATCGCGGCCGTCACACCCCCGGAGATGAACGTGCCGTACCCGATCGTCCACGGCTCCGACACGTGGTCGCCGTGCCACACGGCCACAGCGCAGGCGCACGCGGCCAGGACGATCAGGCCGATGCCCAGCCGCCTCCCGCGCAGGATCGTGCCGCAGGCCAGCGAGAACAAGGGGAAGAAGAGCAGCCAGTTGCCGCCGTAGCCCATCGCGAGACCGAAGGTGATGGTGCCCATCGCGGCGAGCAGCACGTAGGACGTGACGCTCTCCCGCTTCCTCCTGTCGAAACCCCGGAACACCACCGAGATGTAGAGGGAGTTGAAGGCCAGCAGTCCCAGGCCGCCGACCCAGGGGTTCGGCGTCTCGCCCTGCCAGAGGTTGGAGAACGCGCCGAGTCCCATCAGCAGCGTCGGGAGCAGGGCGTAGGGGCCGGGCGGGCCGGGCCGTCGGTTTCGCTTTCCCGCCGTCTTCCCGCGCACGGCCGCTCCCCTCACAGGGTCCTCGCCGACCGGCGGTAGGACAGCACCGCGTACCCGCCGAACAGCAGCAGCCACACGCCCAGTACGGCCGCGGACCCGGCCGCCGGGGCGTGCCCGGCGATGGTCGCCCAGCCCAGGTCGGCGAAACCGTGCGCGGGCGTGAACCTGCCGACGGCGCCCAGCCATCCGGGGAACATGCCGAGCGGGAACCACAGCCCGCCGACGACCGCGAAGCCCATCAGACAGGCCACGTTGACCACTCCGGTGCCCTGGGGGGTGAGACGGTAGCCGTTGCCGATGCCGAGCAGGGTGAAGGGCAGCGCGCCGATCCACAGCAGCAGCACCAGCGCACCCCACTGCCAGAGCTCCAGCCGCACGCCGTTGACGAGGGCCCCGGCCAGCAGGACGGTGAGGACGGTCGGCAGGACCGTCACCGAACCGCTGATCGCACGTCCTGCCACAGCGCGCCCCGGGGACAGCGGTGTGATCCTCAACTGCTGCAGCCAGCCGAGGGACTTGTCCGACGCGATGCCCGTACCGATCGCCATGGCGGAACCGAGTGCCCCGTACGCCGCCATACCGACCATCGACGCGGCCTTCCAGTCGTCGTACGCGCCGCCCCCTCCGAGATTCGTGAAGAGCAGGTACATCATCACCGGCATGCCCGTCCCGAAGATCAGGAACGTGGGGTCACGCAGGGTCCGCCGGATTTCGAGGGCGATGTACGGGAACATCACACGGCCTCCTTCTCCTGGCCGGCCGCCGCCCCCGCGGGCGCGGGCGGTGACTCGGGCGTGGTCAGGGAGAGGAACGCGTCCTCCAGCGTTGCCCTGCTGACCTGGAGGCCGCGTACGGCCCCGAGCCGGGCCAGTTCGACGACCGTCGCGTCCGAGTCGTCCGTGCGCAGGAGGGCCCGGTCCCCGTGCACCTCGACGAACGTGACGCCGGGGAGCGACTCCAGCCCTGCGGCGGACCGGCCGGCCAGGTCGAAGGAGACCGCACCGCCGCCCGCCGAGCGCTTGATCACCTCGCCGCTTCCGTCCGCGACGATCCTGCCGCGGTCAAGGACGACGATCCGGTCGGCGTTCCCGTCGGCCTCCTCCAGATGATGCGTGGAGAAGAGGACGGTGGTGCCGCGTTGCGCGGAGGAGCGGATCGAGACCCAGAACGCGCGCCTCGCCTCCACGTCCAGGGCCGCAGTCGGCTCGTCCAGCACGACCAGTTCGGGATCACCTGCCAGCGCGACGGCGAAACGGACGCGCTGGACCTGGCCGCCGGACAGCTTGTCGACGCGCCGGTCCGCGTACTCCGTCACCCCGGCGAGGGCCAGCGCCTCGGCCACGGGCAGCGGGCGCGGGTAGAGGGACGCGACGAAGCGGACCAGCTCACGCACCGTCACCCGGGGAATCGGACGGCCGTCCTGGAGCATCGCGCCGGCCAGCCCGGCACGGACCGCCCGGTCGGGGGTGCGGCCGAGGAGCCGGACCGTGCCGGAGTCCGGGTCGTTCAGGCCGAGCAGCAGGCTGATGGCCGTGGACTTGCCCGCGCCGTTGCGGCCGAGCAGGGCGACCGTCTCGCCCCGCCCGATCCTGAGGTCGATGCCGTCGACCGCCCGGACGGTGCGCCCCGCCCTCCCGAACGTCTTGACCGCCGCGGTGAACTCCACCGCCGGGCCGGCCCCCGTCTTCCCTGTCGTCCTCGTGGTCCCCGTTGTCCGTGTCATGACGACGACGCTACGGAACCGGTGCTCCCGGCGGCAGGGGCTTGTGTACGGAGTCCGCGATGACAAATGTCCTGGGACATCGAGCTGTTGGGCTTCCTCGGCGCGGCTCGGCCGCCGCACCGCCGAGGCCGCAGCACCGCCGAGGCCGCCGCACCGCCGAGGCCGCAGCACCGCCGAGGCCGCCGCACCGCCGAGGGCCGCCGCGGCCGGACGGCTGCGACGGCCCGCGTGTTCTACGGAGCGGTTTCAGGCCGCCACGCTGCCACCCCCTTCGGAGGGACGGCGGTGACGGCCGTGCGGCTGCGCGGTCGCGCTCTCCGCAGATGCGCCTCCTCGGTGCTTTCCGTAGCCGCCGGCTTCGGCCCGGTCCGCGTCCGCCTCGGACGGACGGTTCTGGGTCGTGTCGGTTCGGGCTTCAGACATGTGGGAAGTCTCCCCGTTGCAATCGCTTACGTGTGTGTCGCAGCCCCGCCGCCATCCGGCACGGTCACCGTCGGCGTCCGCACGGAACGGCTGCGTAGCCCGGAAGAGAGTTTATCCAGGTGCGGTGCGTCCCGTGAGAGGCGCCTGCCCCAGCGGGACGGGTTTGCACACACCGAAAACCGGGGCAGCCGCGGACGCGTCCGTTCCATTCGTGACGACCCGGTGAGGCTCGTCCGCAGGAGCCTCCAGCAGTGCCACGGCGCAGGGAGCGGCCTCCTGCGAGTACGGCAGGTGCAGCACTCCTTCCCGGGTCCAGAAACCGGTTCCGGCCAGCCACCCGCCGGGTGCCGCGACCTGGTGCAGCCGACGCCCCGCCGGACGCCACAGCCCCACCCAGCTGCCGGCGGCCCCGTCGATCCGGAGGGCCACCGCGCAGCTCTCCGGCATCAGCATCTGGCCGGGCTGTACGGCGAACGGCGTCAACGTCTCGTCCGCCGCGCGCAGGCACTCCGGGAACCGCACCGGGAGGCAGCTGCCGAGTACGCCCCAGCCGAGCCGGTCGTGGCCGGGTGCGTCCGACCGGACCAGCAGCAGGCCGCTGTCGGCGTCGGCCATCAGCAGCCTGTCGTTGCTCTCCGGCGCGATCTGCAGCAGCGGTGTCACCTCGCCGCCGCGCTCCAGGTCCACGACGACCGCCTTCAGGGGGCCGCCGCCGGGCATCTGCCGGTCCAGGGCGAGCAGCCGGCCTTCGCGGTCCAGCCAGACACCGCCCGAACAGCGTCCCGGTACATCCGCGACATGCTCGGGGCCGAACGCACCACCCGCCACCAGCCAGACGCCGGTGGAGCGTTCGCCGGGAAGCAGGGCGAAGACGCTCATGCCGTCCGGGGACGGGGGCAGGAGCGCGAGGTCCGTGCAGTCGAGGGCGCCGAGCGGGATTTCTCCAGTTTCGGGCCCGGTCGGATACAGCAGCGAGAACGTGTGCCGGTCGGCCGCCACCCGTCGCCGGATCAGGACCCGCCCGTCCGAGAGCGGCAGGACGTCGGCCTCCGCCTCCTCCGGCTGGCCGAGAGGGAGGGGCACGGCGTAGGGCTCGGGGCCGTCCAGTGTCCAGCGCTCGGGGAACCAGGCCGGCTCGTCCGCCGTCCCGGCCGCGGTGAGCCGCGCCGCGTACGAGTGGTCGGCGGCGATGGTGAGCGCGGGCGGCACGAGACGCGACGGAGCCAGGGAGCAGGCCGCTTCCACGGTCGGTGCCGCAGACGCGGTCCGTAGGGGCGGTTCGGGGGATGCGGTCCGTACCGGCGGCGCCGCAGGCATGGGTGGAGCCGGTGGCACGGGCGGGACCGGCGGTACGGAGGGGAGGGGCGGTACGGGTGCGGCGGCCTTCCCGGGCTCGCCGGATCCACCCTGTGCGGCCTCGGACGCGACAGGGCTGCCGGGGCCGACGGCGGCGGCATCGGGCACCCCCACGTCACGCGGACCGGCCCCCTGGTCAGGCGTCTGTGCCGTGACCGGATCGGCGCCCAGGTCCGCCGCAGCCGCTCTGAGTGGATCCGCGCCTTCGTCCGACGCGCCCGCGGCGCGGGGTTTCACGGGCTCGGCCGGTCCGTCCGGTTCCGCCGGTTCGGGTGCGGGCTGGGTCGTCGCGGCAGCCCTTGGGACTCCGGCGGTCTTGTCCTCGATGGCACAGGCAGTCATGGTCCGGTCACCTCCGGCAACAGAAGCTAGATTTCGGACACCCCACCGGACAACACGAGCCACGTCACTTCACACATAAGGGTGCCGATGTCCTGATTCGCCTGCGGAGGCAGGGGTGGCTGTGCTGCCGCTTCCGTGTACACCTAAGGTGAGGCTTCCCTAAGAATTTCCTGTGTACGTCCCGAACCGGAGCAGAACATGTCCTTCAGACGCCGCGGCACCGCCGCGATCGGTCTCGCGGTCGCGGCCGCACTCTCCCTCTCCGCGTGCGGCGGCGACGGCACGGCGGGCGGCACGGCGGCCGGTGACACGGGCGGCGACAAGAAGGCGGCCGTCGCCACGGGCGGCAAGGACTTCGCCGACGCGGCCAAGAAGACGGCGCGGTACGGGACCGATGCCGGAGCCGGCGAATTCCCCCGTACGATCACCCACGCCATGGGCAGGACCGAGCTCGAGGCCGCTCCCGAGCGCGTGGTCGTGCTCGACGTCGGTGAGTTCGACAACGTCGTCTCCCTCGGTGTGAAGCCCGTCGGCTACGCACCCTCCGAGGGCGACGACGCCATCCCGTCGTACCTGGAGAAGGACGCCGGGAACCCGGTGAGCGTCGGGACGATCAACAGCCTCAACCTCGAAGCGATCGCCGGCCTGAAGCCGGATCTGATCCTCGGCAGCCAGCTGCGCGCCGCGGACAAGTACGACGAGCTCTCGAAGATCGCGCCGACCGTGTTCTCCATCCGCCCGGGATTCACCTGGAAGGAGAACTACCTCCTGAACGCCGCCGCGCTCGACAGGACCGCGAAGGCGAAGTCCGAGCTCGCCGCCTACGAGGCGAACGCGAAGAAGCTCGGTGAGGAGATCGGCCCGGACAAGCCGACCGTCTCCATGGTCCGCTACCTGCCGGACAGGATCCGCCTCTACGCCAAGGCGTCCTTCATCGGCACGATCCTCCAGGACGTCGGCCTGCCCCGGCCGAAGAACCAGCAGATCGACGATCTCGCCGCGGAGATCAGCCCGGAGAACATCGACCAGGCGGACGCCGACTGGATCTTCACCGGTGTGTACGGGGACGCGAAGGCCACCGAGCGCGACACCGCCCGCGCCAACCCGCTGTGGAAGAACCTCGCCGCGGTGAAGGCCGGACAGGCCAAGGACGTCTCCGACGAGACCTGGTACCTCGGCCTCGGAGTCACCTCCGCGAACCTGGTTCTCGACGACCTCCGCGCCGACCTGGCCAAGTAACGATTCGCACCGGCTGCGGGTCCCACTGCACAGGCCTCGGCGGCCAGGGGCGGCGGGGCACGGCGGACAGGTAGCCTTTCCTCCGTGCCCCGTCTGTCTGAAGTCATCGCCGAGCTCGACGCCCTCTGGCCCCCCGAGCGGGCCGAAGGATGGGACGCCGTCGGCACGGTCTGCGGCGATCCCGAAGCGGAGATCGACCGGGTCCTCTTCGCCGTCGACCCCGTACAGCAGATCGCCGACGAGGCCCGCGCCCTCGGCGCCCAGCTGATCGTCACCCACCACCCGCTCTATCTGCGCGGAACGACGACGGTCGCGGCCTCCACCTTCAAGGGCCGGGTCGTGCACGGGCTGATCAAGCACGACATCGCCCTGCACGTCGCGCACACCAACGCCGACACCGCCGACCCCGGGGTCTCCGACGCACTCGCCGCCGCCCTGGACCTGCGGGTCGCCGGCCCTCTCGTGCCGGACCCCGCCGACGCCGGCGGCCGCCGCGGACTCGGCCGGATCTGCGAGCTCGACCACCCCGAGACTCTCCGCGACTTCGCCGCCCGCGCCGCCGCCCGGCTGCCCGCCACCGCGCAGGGCATCCGGCTTGCCGGGGACCCGGACGCGGTGCTGCGCCGGGTCGCGGTGAGCGGCGGCTCCGGCGACAGCCTCTTCGACGCCGTGCGCGCCGCCGGTGTGGACGCCTTCCTCACCGCGGACCTGCGCCACCACCCGGCCTCCGAGGCCGTCCAGCACTCGCCGCTCGGCCTCGTCGATGCCGCACACTGGGCCACCGAATGGCCCTGGTGCGAGCAGGCCGCCGCGCAGCTCGACGCGATTTCCGACCGCCACGGATGGGACCTGCGGGTCCATGTCTCGAAGCAGGTCACCGACCCCTGGACCACCCACCACTCTTCTGGAGCCCCCAACTGAACGCCGCGCCCGCCGACCAGATCCGACTCCTCGAAGTCCAGGCACTCGACGTACGTCTGTCGCAGCTCAACCACAAGCGCACATCGCTGCCCGAGCACGCCGAGCTCGACTCGCTCAACAGCGACCTCGCGCAGCTGCGGGACCTGCTCGTCGCCTCGCAGACCGAGGAGAGCGACACCACCCGCGAGCAGACCAAGGCGGAGCAGGACGTCGACCAGGTGCGCCAGCGCGCCGTCCGTGACCAGCAGCGGCTCGACTCCGGAGCGGTCTCCTCGCCGAAGGACCTGGAGAACCTGCAGCGCGAGATCACCTCGCTGGCCAAGCGCCAGGGTGACCTGGAGGACGTCGTCCTCGAGATCATGGAGCGCCGCGAGTCCGCCCAGGAGCGCGTCGCCGAACTGACCGAGCGCGTCAGCGCGGTGCAGGCCAAGGTCGACGACGCGACGGCCCGCCGTGACGCCGCTACCCAGGAGCTCGACAGCGAGGCCGCCACCGTGGCCAAGGACCGCGAGGTCGTCGCGGGTGCCATCCCCGCCGACCTGCTCAAGCTGTACGACAAGCTGCGCGCCCAGCAGGGCGGCGTCGGCGCCGCCCGTCTCTACCAGCGCCGCTGCGAGGGCTGCCGCCTCGAGCTGAACATCACCGAGGTCAACGACGTGAAGGCCGCGTCCCGCGACACCGTGCTGCGCTGTGAGAACTGCCACCGCATCCTGGTCCGCACCTCGGAGTCGGGCCTGTAATGCCCGGTCCCCGCCGGCTGGTCGTCGAGGCGGACGGTGGTTCCCGGGGCAACCCGGGGCCCGCCGGCTACGGCGCGGTCGTCCTCGATCCGCTCGACGCCGTCACGCTCGCCGAGGTGGCCGAGTACATCGGGGTCGCGACGAACAACGTGGCGGAGTACAGGGGCCTGATCGCCGGTCTCAAGGCGGTGAAGGAGCTGTTCCCGGACACGCCCGTGCAGGTGCTTGTCCGGATGGACTCCAAGCTCGTGGTCGAGCAGATGTCGGGGCGCTGGAAGATCAAGCACCCCGACATGAAGCCGCTCGCCGAGGAGGCCGCGGGCATCCTGCCGGCCTCCTCGGTCACGTACGAGTGGATCCCGCGCGCCGAGAACAAGCACGCGGACCGGCTCGCCAACGAGGCGATGGACGCCGGCAAGCGGGGTGGGCAGTGGGACCCGGCGGACTCGACGGCCGACATGGAGGCGACGCGCCCGCCCGCCCTGCCCGAGCCGCCGCCTCCGTCAGGGCCGCCCGGTGACGCGGTCGCCGGCGCGGCGAGGGTCCGCGCCGCGATGGCCGCCGCCCGCCCGGCGGCGCCCGCCCGGCAGACGGGACCGGCAGCGGCCCCGCAGGTGGGCTGGGGAAGCGCACCCGACCTGGGCGCGCCCGCCACCTTCATCCTGCTCCGGCACGGCGAGACGGCCCTCACCCCCGAGAAGCGGTTCTCGGGGAGCGGCGGCAGCGACCCCGAGCTGTCGGAGACCGGCCGTCACCAGGCCGCCTGCGCTGCGGAGGCGTTCGCCGCGCGGGGCACGGTCCAGGAGATCGTGAGCTCCCCGCTGCGCCGCTGCCGCGAGACGGCGGAAGCCGTGGCCGCCCGGCTCGGCCTGGAGGTCCGCATCGAGGAAGGCCTGCGCGAGACGGACTTCGGCGTCTGGGAGGGACTCACCTTCGCCGAGGTGAGGGAGCGCCACGGTTCCGACCTCACCGCCTGGCTGGCTTCTCCCGACGCGGCGCCCACGGGCGGCGGCGAGAGCTTCGCCGAGGTGGCGGAGCGGGTCTCGGTGACACGCGACCGGCTGATCGCCCGTCACGCGGGCCGTACGGCGCTCCTGGTCACGCACGTCACCCCGATCAAGACCCTGGTCCGGCTCGCGCTGGGCGCCCCGCCGGAGTCGCTGTTCCGCATGGAGCTCTCGCCCGCCTCCGTCTCGACGGTGGCGTACTACGCGGACGGGAATCCGTCGCTGAGGCTCCTCAACGACACCTCGCACCTGCGTTAGCGGCGTCGAGGTGACCTGGTCCACGGGACTCCTGGGGTTCGTCGCCGGACTGCTGATCTCGGTGGCGACCGCACCCGTGGGGGTGTCCGGCGCGGTGTTCCTGCTGCCGGTGCAGGTCAGCGTCCTGGGCGTGCCGAGCCCCGCGGTGACCCCCACCAATCTGCTGTACAACGTGGTCTCGTGCCCCGGGGCCCTCCTGCGCTACCGCAGCAGCGGCCGGCTGCGCGGTCCGCTGACCCGGCTGCTCGTGACGGGCGCCGTACCGGGTGTGGTGATCGGTGCGGTGATCCGGGTCTTCGCCGTGCCGGGCCCCACGGTGTTCCGGGCGTTCATCGCCGTCCTGCTGCTCCCGCTGGGGGCGTGGCTGTGCGCCCGTACCCTGCGTCCCGCCCGGCGCGCGGACGGGGCAACCGCTCCGTCGCCCCGGGCCACCACGGGTCTCGCCCTGGCCGTCGGTATCGCGGGAGGTGTCTACGGGATCGGCGGCGGCTCCCTGATCGGCCCGATCCTCGTCGGGCGCGGGGTCCCCGTCGCCAAGGTCGCTCCCGCCGCGCTCGCCTGCACGTTCGTCACGTCCCTGGCGGGGGCGGGCGCCTACGCCCTGCTGTCCCTGACGGCCACGGGCGACATCGCGCCCGACTGGGCACTCGGTCTGGCCTGCGGCCTCGGCGGGCTCTGCGGCGGCTACCTCGGCGCACGGCTCCAGCCCCGCCTGCCCGAGACGGCGCTACGGCTCCTGCTGGGCGTCCTCGCCCTGGGCATCGGCCTGCTGTACGCGGTCCGGGCGGCGAGCTGAGCCCGGGGCTCAGCCGCGGCCCAGTGCCGACGCCTCGGCCGCCAGCCGCTCCACGCGCGCCCAGTCCTTCGCCGCCACCGCGTCACCGGGCACCATCCAGCTGCCGCCCACACAGCCGACGTTGGGCAGGGCCAGGTACGACGGCGCGGAGGCCAGCGAGACGCCGCCCGTCGGGCAGAACCGGGCCTGGGGGAGCGGAGAGGCCAGGGCCTTCAGATACGCGGTGCCGCCCGCGGCCTCGGCCGGGAAGAACTTCATCTCCGTGATCCCGCGCTCCAGCAGCGCGACGACCTCGGAGGTCGTCGAGACGCCCGGGAGGAAGGGCACGCCCGAGGCCTTCATCGCGTCCAGCAGGGCGTCCGTCCAGCCGGGGCTGACCAGGAAGCGCGCTCCGGCCGCGACGGTCCCGGTCACGTGCGCCGGGGTGATCACCGTGCCCGCGCCGACCACGGCGTCGGGGACCTCCGAGGCGATCGCCCGGATCGCGTCGAGGGCGGCGGCCGTCCGCAGAGTGACCTCGATCGCCGGCAGCCCGCCCGCGACGAGCGCGCGGGCCAGCGGCACCGCGTCGGCCGCGTCCTCGAGCACGACGACGGGGACGACGGGGGCGAGGTCCAGCACGGAAGCGGACACGGCGGCGGGCGCGGAGGAGGTCATGGGGTCATCCTGCCGCGAGAACCGCACACTGCGCAACGAGCGTTGCGTATGCTGCAACGCGTCGTGGATCAGTGGATCTCGGTGACCACCACATCGAGAGCCCAAGGCCGTCCGGACCGCTCAGGGGCCCGCGCCTCCACCATGTATCCGAGGTCGCCCAGGACGTCCACCAGCTCCGCCGGCCCCTTCGGCCGGGCACCGGCCAGCAGCAGGTCGCGCACCATCCGGCCCTTGGTGGCCTTGTTGAAGTGACTGACGACGGACCGCTTCTCCACCCCGTTCACCATCTGGGACTGGAGCACCCGCACACTCGCCGTGCGCTCCGCGACCTCGCCCGCGGGCTTCCACGCCCCGGCATACGCGGACGAGCGCAGATCCAGGACCAGCCCGTCCCCGGCGGCCTCCGGCATGACCGACGCCATCGGGGCGCGCCAGAACGCGTTGAGCGCCCCCAGACCCGGCAGCCTCACCCCCATCGAGCAGCGGTACGAGGGAATCCGGTCGCCCACCCGCACCGCTCCCCACAGCCCGGAGAAGACCAGCAGCGACTTCCCGGCCCGCCGCTTGGCCCCCGCGTCCAGCGTGGCCAGGCCGAGGGCGTCGTACAGCACGCCGGTGTAGATCTCCCCGGCGGGCCGGGTCCCGGCCGTGCGCAGCTCCGTGTTCTTCGCGATCTCGCCGCGCAGCCCCTCGCTCAGGCCGAGCACCTCACGGGCCTTGTCCTCGTCCGCCACGCACAGCTCGACCAGCTCGTCGAGGATCGCGGCCCGCGCGTCCGCGAGACCCGGCAGGGACAGGGACTCCGGCTTCAGCGGTGCCCCGCGCCCCGAGGCGGCCTTACCTTCGGAGGGCGGCAACAGCACGAGCACGGGCGTTCTCCTTCATACGCGGCACAGGGCCCCCTCACACGCGGAAGCCCTCCGGCAAGGGTACGGGCCGGTCCGCCCGGAGCCCGCCGGACGACCGGGATGCCGACCCCACCGCCCCGGCCTACGCTCGGTGACATGCCTCGCCGCCAGCTTCACATGACCGGCGCAGACGGCACCCCGCTGCGGGCGGCCCTGCGCGCCCTGCGCACCGGGCTCGGCCTGCCCGCCGGCTTCCCTCCCGCCGTCCTCGCCGAGGCCGGCGAGGCGGCGGGGTCCCCGGACCTGTCGGGCCACCAGGACGCCACGGACCTTCCGTTCCTCACCATCGATCCGCCGGACTCCACGGACCTCGACCAGGCGATGTACCTGGAGCGGCGCCCGCGCGGCTTCCGGGTGCACTACGCCATCGCCGACGTCGCCGCGTTCGTCCGGCCCGGCGGAGCGCTGGACACCGAGGCCCACCAGCGGGTGACGACCCTGTACTTCCCCGACGGTAAGGTCCCCCTGCACCCGCAGGTGCTCTCCGAGGGAGCCGCGAGCCTCCTCCCCGGCGAGACCCGGCCCGCCGCTCTCTGGCGGATCGACCTCGACACGGAGGGCCGCACGGTCGCCACCGAGGTGCGCCGGGCCCTCGTGCGCAGCCGCGCGAAGCTCGACTACGCGGGCGTCCAGCGGCAGATCGACGCCGGCACCGCGGAGGAACCGCTCGCCCTGCTCAAGGCCATCGGCCTGCTCCGCGAACAGCAGGAGATCGCCCGGGGCGGCATCTCGCTCGACGTGCCGGAGCAGGAGATCGTCGAACGCGACGGCACCTACGACCTCGACTACCGCGCACCGGAGCCCGCCGAAGGCTGGAACGCCCAGATCTCCCTGCTCACCGGCATGGCAGCCGCCGGGATCATGAGGGACTCGGGCACCGGCATCCTCCGTACGCTGCCGGTCGCCCCCGACGGCGCCGTCGCCCGCCTCAGGCGCTCCGCGGAAGCGTTGCGCATCGACTGGCCGCACCATGTCGCGTACGCCGAAGTGGTGCGCTCCCTCGACCCCGCGAAGGGCGACCACGCGGCGTTCCTCCAGGAGTGCACCACTCTCCTGCGTGGCGCCGGCTACAGCGTGTTCGAGCACGGAGACCTTCCCACCCCCGCCGTGCACGCCGCCGTCGCGGAGCTCTACACGCACTGCACCGCGCCTCTGCGCCGCCTCGTCGACCGCTACGCCGCCGAGCTGTGCCTCGCCGCGATCGCGGGCAGGGAGCCGCCGGAATGGGTGGTCCGGGCGTTGCCCGGCCTGCCGAAGGAGATGGCCGAGGGGACCCGCCGCGCGAACACCGTGGAGCGCGAGTGCGTCGACCTCGTCGAGGCGGCGCTGCTCGGGGACAAGGTCGGCAAGGTCTTCGACGGGTACGTGATCGACGTCAAGGACGACGAACCGACCGTCGGCACCGTGCACATCGAGGACCCGGCGATCGTCGCCCGGATCGAGTCCGCCGCCCCTCTCCCGCTCGGGGAACGGCTCCGGGTCCGTCTCACCCAGGCGGACCTCGGCTCGTCGAAGGCGCTGTTCGCGCCCGCGTGAGCGCCGCCACGGCCCTCGCGCAAGTCGTCCGCGTGGAAGACGGCGCGGGCCGGGCAGGGCGGGCGAACGGGCCGCGGAGGGCCGGGCCCAGGTCCCCGGCGACCGGCTTGTCCGCATCTCGTACGATCACGTCCTCGGTTACGGACTGCGTACCCGACTCCGTACCAGGGAAGGTCTTACGTGTGAGTGACCTCGCCATCGCCCCCACGGCCGACAGGCCCCGGCAGATCATCGCCGCCGCGCGCGCCCTGCTGGAGGCGGAAGGGCCCGAAGCGCTCACCATGCGCCGGCTTGCCGACCGGGTGGGCGTCAAGGCGCCGTCCCTCTACAAGCACTTCCCGGACAAGTCCTCCGTGGTGGCGGCACTGGCCGCCGAGATGCTCCGGGAGACAGCCGGGGTCCTGGCAGCCGCCGAGGCGGCGGCCCCGGGTTCCTTCTCCGCACTCGCCACCGCGTACCGCACCTACGCCCTGGCCCACCCGCACCTCTACCTCCTCACCATGGGGCGCACCCTTCCCGCCGGGGGAGCGGCGGACGCCGCCGCCGCTCCGCTGTTCCGTGCGGCCGGGGGCGACGAGGACCGGGCCCGGGCGGCATGGGCCTTCGCCCACGGAATGGTCGTCCTGGAGCTCAACGGCCGTTTTCCCCCGGGCGCCGACCTCTCGGCGGCCTGGGAGGCGGGCATCGCGGCCTTCACCCCCGGCCCCGCCGGGTAGCATGGTCATCACGGCAGACGAGCCGGGCGGACGGCCGCGTGAGGATCTCCGGATCCTCCCGAGGAACGTCCGGGCTCCACAGGGCAGGGTGATGGCTAACGGCCACCCGGGGTGACCCGCGGGACAGTGCCACAGAAAACAGACCGCCGAGGACCTCGGTCCTCGGTAAGGGTGAAACGGTGGTGTAAGAGACCACCAGCGCCTGGGGCGACTCAGGCGGCTAGGTAAACCCCACCCGGAGCAAGGTCAAGAGGGAGCACCCCGGTGCTCCTGCGCGAACGTCCGAGGGCTGCCCGCCCGAGTTCGCGGGTAGACCGCACGAGACCGGCAGCAATGCCGGTCCTAGATGGATGGCCGTCTCCCCGGCCGCCGCGAGGCGACCGGGCGACAGAACCCGGCGTACAGCCCGACTCGTCTGCCGCTCCACCTTTCCGGAAGGGCCTCCGGCTCGCCGCAAAGGCCCTTTCCGGCCTTTCTGCGAGTTCCCGATCCGGGCCGCTCCTTGCCCCCACATCCGGGCCGTGCCCCTGATGTCGGCGTACCTCGTCCGAGCCTTGCCACGGCGGCCGGAAGGTTCCGGCCACAGCGTGATCGAATACCTTCGGTATGCGGAGGGGAGTTGATCACTTGCATCCCAAACCCGATAGGCTCCCCTGCGGCGCGGCGAGTTGACTCGAACTCACTCGGCCGCTGCCGCGCTGCCCGCTCGACGTGTGCGGCGCCTGCACGACCCCCCTGTTCGATTGTGTTGCTCTCGAAGGATGCAGATGGAACTTGCCACTCCACCCCCGGCGGCACGCGCTCCGGTCGCCTGGTACGGCTGGTGGCTGATGCCACTGGCCTTAGGGGCCGGAACCGTCGCCACCGCAGTGGCGGGACCTGATCAGGTCCAGATACCCGCGACGTTCGCGGGTGCCGCGGTCACCGTCGCCGGCGCGGCCTGTGTACGGCTCCTCGTCCGGACCCGTAGTCAACTCGGCCGTGCGAACGACGACTTCCGCTCGGCTCAGACCGAGCACTCCCAGCAGCGGTACGCGGATGTGCGGGGCCGGGAACAGAGATTCGCGGCCGAGCGCTCCGCTCTGGAGGCGCAACTCGGCGAGCAGGCAGCCGCCTTCGAGGCCCGGCTCGCGGAGCACACCCAGGCGTACGAGACCGGCATCACCGCACGGACCGGCGCGATGGAGGAGCACCTCGCGCTCCAGCAGGCCTCCGTCGGCAGACTCGGCGACAGCGACCTCCCCGAAGCGATCAAGCGGTTGCGGGACGGCGAGGCCATCGACGACATCCTGGCCGAGGTCGGCCAGGACGCCGACGCGAGTCCGGAGCTGCGCGCCGCGCAGCGCAAGGTCCTGCGGACCGCGCTGCTCGGCGTGGAGGAGGAGCTGAATCGTTCCACCTCGGCCGAGCAGGCCGTGGTCGGTATCGGCAGCCGGATCCACGTACTGACAGGCCGGCTTCGCGGCCGGCTGCACGAGATGCAGGGCGAGCACGGGCGGCTGCCCGCGGTGGCCCAGGGGCTCATGGAGCTGGACCAGGAGATCGGTCCCGCCGACTGTCTCGCCGCCAGCATCGGTGTGCTCGGTGGTTCGGACCGGCCCGGACGCCAGTGGCAGGAGCCGCAGCGACTGCTCAGCGTGGTACGGGGCGGCATCGGGCGCATCAAGGACTTCAACCGTATCCAGGTGCGTCACCTGCCCGAACTCGGTGTCGACGGCGGGCTGGTGGATCACCTCACCCTGATCTTCGCCCACCTCCTGGACAACGCGGCGCGCTACTCGCCGCCCACCGAGCCCGTGGTCGTCTCCGGCAAGGAGGTGCCCAACGGTGTCGGCATCGAGATCCAGGACGCGGGCAAGGGGCTGAGCGACGAGCGGAAGCGCGAGGCGGAGCAGTCCATCGCGGGTACCTCGAAGGGCCCCGGCCTCGGCGGTATCTCGGAGGACGCCAACCTGGGTCTGCGCGTGGTGGGTGCCCTGGCGCGCCGCTACGGCATCCGGGTCACCTTCGCGGACTCGCCGTGGCTCGGCACCTCCGTGGTCGTGGTGGTTCCCCACAAGTACTTCAGCCATCTGCCCGCCCCCGTCACCGAGCCGGTCAGGCCCGTTGCGGGAAGGGCCGAGCCGGTCCCCGAGCCGGCCGAGATCGCCGTGCCGGTGGAAAGCACCGAAGCCATGGAAGCCATCGAAGCCATGGACACCACGCCCGGCGGCCTGCCCCGACGCAGGAGCAGGCGGGCCGACACGCCTACCGCCCGGCCGAGCGCCGGCGACCGGAACGTGGACTCCATGGCCGCCGTGCCGCCGGACGCGTCGTTCGCCGGCCTTGCCGCCTTCGCCACCGCCGGACGCGAGAGCGGCCCGCCAGGGGTGACGACCGCGGACGCCGACCCGGGCGCCCGCGAGACGACTTCCGGCCGCGAGTCCAACCGCACTGAAGAGAGCGACTAGTCCACATGACGCAACAGGGAACCGACGTGAGCTGGGCGCTCCGGGATCTGACGGAGAGCATCCGGGAGATCCGCTTCGCCCTCGTGGCATCCAGCGACGGCAAGGCCATCACTTCCTACGGCGCCGACGATCCGGACGACGTGGACCGCTTCGCCGCCGTGGTCGCGGGCCTGCAGGCGCTCGCGCAGCCGGTCGCCGAGCAATTCCCCACGTACGCGGGGCAGTTGCGCCTGGCGATGATCGAGGTCGACGGCGGTCATCTCTTCGTGGTGCGGGCCGGTGTGGAGACGTACCTCGGGGTTCTTGCCAGGGAAGGGCTCGACCAGGGCCTGCTCGGACATCAGATGAGGGACCTGGCGCGAAGGATGGGTGAGCTTCTCGGCACCAGCCCGCGCCTGGAGGAGCACTCTGGATGAGTGGTCCCAGCCGGCCCACGGACCCGCCCGGTCTCGAGCGCTACTACGTCCTCACAGGGGGGCGCAGCGGACCGGGGGGTTCGGCGTCGACCCTGGACGTGGCGACCCTCATCATCTCCCGTGCCGCAGCCGAGCCCGGCCTGCAGCACGAGCACGAGGAGATTCTCCGGCGCTGCCGCGATCCGCTGTCGGTGGCCGAACTCGGCGCCCACCTCGGATTGCCCTTCAACATTCTCGCGGTGCTCCTGGCCGATCTGCTGGACGCAGGCCGCGTCGAAGCCCGTGATCCCATCCCGGCGTCAGGAGCCGGCCGCGGGCCCGACATCGCGCTTCTTGAGGAGGTACTCAGTGGACTTCAAAGGCTTTGACCATCCCGACCGGCAGACGGCCGGGGGCACCCGCTCGGTGAAGGTGATGATCGCCGGCGGCTTCGGTACGGGGAAAACCACCCTGGTGCGCTCGGTCAGCGACATCAAGCCGCTCACCACCGAGGAGACGCTGACCCAGGCCAGTGTGGACGTCGACGACCTGATCGGGGTGGCGGACAAGCAGGAAACCACCGTCAGCCTCGACTTCGGCAAGATCGGCATCAACGAGGAGCTGGTGCTGTACCTGTTCGGGACACCGGGGCAGGAACGGTTCTGGTTCCTGTGGAACGGCCTGTTCAAGGGCGCCCTCGGGGCCGTGGTCCTGGTGGACACCCGGCGACTGGCGTCCAGCTTCCGGGCCATCGAGGAGATGGAGCGGCAGAACGTGCCCTTCGTCATCGCCCTGAACGTGTTCCCCGACTCCAAGGACCACCCGGTCGAGGAGATCCGCGACGCCCTGGACATCCCCGAGCACACCCCCGTCGTGACCTGCGACGCCCGTGACCGGAACTCCAGCCGTGACGTGCTGATCGCGCTGATCCGTCACCTCAAGGCGCGCTCTGCCGTCGCTCTGGAGCCCCGATGACCGATCACCCGGCGAACGCCGCGGACGCCACCCGCGGCTGCCCCGTCATGCACGGCGGTGCGGACGACCTCACCCGGCTCTACGGGCCGGACGCGGCGATCGACCCGCAGGGCATCTACGGGCGGCTGCGCAAGGAACACGGGGCGGTGGCACCGGTACTCCTCGAGGGTGACGTCCGCGCGTGGCTGGTGCTCGGCTACCGCGAGAGCCGGCGCGTGCTCGACAACCCCCTCCAGTTCAGCCGGGACTCGCGCATCTGGCGGGACTGGCAGGAGGGGGGCGTCGAGGAGACCTCGCCGCTGATCCAGATGCTCGGCTGGCGCCCCGACTGCGTGTCCCAGGACGGCGAGCCGCACCGCAGGCTGCGCAGGGCCGTCACCGACAACCTGGACACCCTCGCGGGGCGCGGAATCCGTCGCCATGTCACGCACTTCGCGAACAAGCAGATCGACGCGTTCGCCGAGAAGGGCAGCGCCGACCTGGTGGGCGAGTACGCCGAGTACCTGCCGATGCTCGTGCTGACGAGGCTGTTCGGGCTCCCGGCGGCCGAGGGGCGAAGTCTCGCGGTCTCCTGTGCCCAGGTCATCAAGGGTGGTCCGGACGCCCTCGCGCACAACGACCGCATCATGGAGATCCTCGGAGCGCTCGCCGAACGCAAGCGCGTCGAGCCCGGCCCCGACTTCACCACCGGGCTGCTCGCGCACACGGCAGGCCTCGACGAGGGCGAGATCCTCAGCCATCTGCGCCTGGTGCTGATCACCGCGCACACCACGACCAGCAACCTGCTGGCCCGGGTGCTGGAGCTGGTCTTCACCGACGCCTCCCGTCTCGCGGGACTCGTCAGCGGCCAGCGATCCGTCTCCGAGGTCGTCGAGGAAGTCATGTGGAACACCCCGCCGCTGGCGGTCCTCCCGGGGCGTTTCGCCACCGCGGACCTCGAGCTGGGCGGTACACAGATCAAGGAGGGCGACCTGCTGGTGCTCGGGCTCGCCGCCGGCAACCTCGACCCGGACATCCGGCCCGACTCGGGTGTCTCCGTACACGGCAACCAGTCGCACCTCGCGTTCAGCGGCGGCCCGCACGAGTGCCCCGGCCAGAACATCGGCCAGGCCATCATCGAGACCGCCGTCGACGTCCTGCTGCACCGGCTGCCCGGGCTGCGCCTGTCGGTACCCGCCGACGAACTCACCTCGACCGCCTCCACCTGGGAAGCGCGTCTGGACACCCTCCCGGTCGAGTTCGCGGCACAGTCCTCCCCGGTCTGACCGCGCCCCGCGTTCCTGCCCGGCCGAGGCTTCCGGCCGGGCAGGAACGGCGTGTCAGACGGCGAGCAGATCGTCCAGCGATCCCCTGCCCGCCAGCTCGGCCGTGGCGGCCGGGCCCTCCTTCGCGGCGGCGTAGCGGCCCGAGGTCAGCGCCCACTCGTAGTTGCCGCTGATCCAGTGCTGGATGGCTTCCACGCCCATCCGCACCTGGTCCCGCTGCTCCGCGCCGAGGCCGAGCTCCTCGCACATCACCGGTATGTGCGCCTCGAGTTGGAGGTACTCCTCCAGGCACTCCGAGGTCATGCGGTACGCCTCGTCGGCGGCCTGCTCCCACGTACCGCCGCGCTCCCGGTGCAGCACGGCGATGAGGTTGTGGCCGTCGCCGCGGCGCTTCTCCCGCTCGAAGGAGTGGATGTCGTTCATGAACCCGATCGTGTCCGCGGCCAGGTCCCGCATCCGGACCATGAGGTCGTGCGCCTGCACCTGAGCCGGCACCTCGAAGCCGCGGCTGCGTTCACCCGCGTCGATGCTGTGGTGGATGCCTACGGTGCGGCGGCGGAACTCCGCGTACTCGTCGATACCGAGGGTTCCGGCCCGGCCCTTGGCCGCCAGGTCGACCTCCTCGGTGTGTGCCACGAGGAAACGCCCCCAGGAGGCGGCGAACCGGGTCCGCCAGGTCAGGGACATGCCATCCGAGAGATGGGCCCACACCTCGGCCCAGGCCACGGTGATCGGGCAGATCACGCGCGGAGCCGTCCCGGCGGGCCGGAGCGGCGTGGCTATCAGCTCCCGCGCGACCTCCGCTATGCGGTCCGCGCGATCGGGGCTCCCGGAGTCGAACTGGTCGTCGAACAGGAAGGCCAGGGAGAACCAGTTCATCAGGACGACCATGTCTTCGGCCGAGGCGTGGGGGTACGTCCGCGCCGCCGCCTGGGGCAGGTCCCAGGACTGGTATTCCTCGAACCCGGCCTGGCTGCGAACCAGGCCCATCTCCCACACCCAGCGCAGGTGGCGCTCCCGGGCGTAGGCGAGGTGCTCGCTGACCGGGGCCTCGAAGGGGAGGTCGAATGTGACGTCCTGCGGCATTGGCGTCCTCTCTTGAGACGATTCACAGGCCCCCGCCCTGCGACAGGGCGATCGGGATTGACGCCCATTGACTCGAAGTGCACGTTTTGAGCCCGTAATTGATGGCTCATCATGTGCGCCCTGAGGCTGCCCAGAGCCTAAACGATCTATGCCGCAAGATCGGCTCGAAGAAAATTTTCCGGAATCAGGGCTTCATCCGACCCCGGCCGTCCCCGCCCGCACCGGCCCCGGGGTGACTTCACGGAGGTCAGGGAGCGGGGACGAGAAAAGGGGGCGGTCCCGGGGCGTACGGCTGCCGGCGGCCCGATGACCGGCAGAGGGCCCGTCGTGGTCCGCCTTCCGGACAGGGGGGAGGGGGCGCTGTTTCGGCCGTTGCCCCCCGAGACGCCGCTCGGCCCCTCTCCCGCCGGGAGCGCCCTCCCCTGAACGGCCCTCTGCTGCTCAGGGCGGCGGCGGTGGCCCGCGCGAACGCGTCAGGGTTGTCCAGCATCATGTTGTGGCCGCAGTCGGCGACCGGCACCACGGTGACGCCCGACCGCCGTAGTTCCTCGGCGCCCGCGAACGGGCCGTCGGCCTCGGGGAACAGGAAGGTCCGTGGCGCCACCGGACGCGTCATCAGTTCACGGATGGTGGGGGTGGTCCCGCGGGTGGGGTGGACCGCGCTGCGGTGCAGGGCCTCCCGACCGGCCAGGCATCGTCGGTGGCCGCCGTGACCGGCTCGCGCGTACGCCGCGTCTCAGAACCCGCCCAGATCGGAGCTGAGCCAGTGCTGGGGGCGCATGTGGATGACCACCTGCTCGCCGTGCTCCTTCCAGGCGAAGTCGACGTAGCCGTCGACCTTCTCGGCGGGCAGGTAGCGGGACGAGATCTCCACCAGCTGTTCGCGGGTGGCGGGGAGCGTCGCGACCACGGGGCCCTCGACGGAGACGTAGCGGACGGTCGGCGTGACGCGGTCGACCATGATGCTGAAGCGGCCCGCACCGGCGATGGAGATCCCCTTGCGGGAGGCGCGCCCCGTCATGATCCACAGGTCGCCTCCGGGTTCGTACTGGTACCAGATCGGCACGGTGAGCGGTGCCCGCCCCTCCTCCGCCGCGTTCACGGCGAGTGCGGCGACGTGCGGCTCGGCCAGGAACTGTTCACGTTCATTGCGGGTCAAGGCCACAGCTGGGACTCCTCGGATGAGCGGTCGGCGTTGCCTGAAGGCCGCATTATGCATCGTCCGACCCGCGCGGGCGGTGGAGTCACACGCCGTCCCGGTCCGTGAGTTCCCGGGTGTCGAGCCGCAGGCGCAGGACGTTCCGGCGGTGGACCGCCGCCAGGTCGGTCCGCAGGGGTGACGGCGGGACGGCGAGCACAGGGCACGGCGCGTGCGCCAGGCAGTAGCGGGCCACGGAGGGCCGCAGGAATCGCCGCAGCGCGCCGCGCGAGCCGGTCCCCACCACGAGGACGCAGTCCTGGGCGAGGGCCGCGTCCACGAGCACGGCACCAGCAGTGCCCCGTACGGCCCGGCCGGTGACCGGCACTCCGGCCCCGACCGCGCCGAAGGCCGTGCCGAGGGCATGGCTCAGCCTCTCGACGGCATCCTCACGGCACAGCGGGAGTGAGGGGGCGAGGCTGACGCCGTGCCGGCCTCCGATGCCGGCCCCGGGGGCGTCCCAGGCCAGCACCGCCCACAACTCCGCGCCTCTCAGGCGTGCTTCGGCGGCCGCGCACAGCAGCACCGCGGGACTTCCGTGTGTGCCGCTCACCCCGGCCACGACTCTGGGCCGCATCGACTCCACCTCTCCCGGCCGCCGCACCGTCCTCCCCATGACAGCGCGGGGGCAGGCACCCGGAGCGCGGTACTGACGGGCCTCTGACGCGCCGGCCGCGGATCCTGACGGTCCGCTGATGCCTCTGGACGCCCCTGGTATACCTGTGCGTTCACCGACGAGGGGGAGCGACAGGATGGCTCAGGACACGTCCGTACGGCTGAGGGCGGCGACCGCCGAGGACGCGGAGGAGATCACCCGGGTCTTCCTCGCCTCACGGGCCGCCGCGCTGCCCGGTCTGCTGCGCGTGCACAGCGACGAGGAGACGCTCGCCCGGATCACCCATGTGGTGCTGCCTGACAGCAGGGTGTGGGTGGCCGAGGGGGAGGCGGGGGAGCTGCTGGGCTTCGCCTCGCTGGACGGGGACGAGCTCGACCAGCTCTATCTGCGGCCCGACACGCTGCGGCGGGGCATAGGCACGCAGTTGCTGGAGCGGGTGAAGGAGGCCTCGCGGGGGGAGGTGAGCCTCTACACGTTCCAGCGCAACTCCGCCGCGCGTGCCTTCTACGAGCGGCACGGCTTCGTCGCCGTGGCGTACGACGACGGCAGCCGCAACGAGGAGGAGGAGCCGGACGTGCTGTACCGGTGGACGGCGGTCAGATGACCGGCGGGCGGCCCAGCCGCGTCATCCGCCACACCGTGCGCCAGCGCATCGGGTCGCGTTCGCCGCACTCGGTGCGCACCCCCTCGGCGAAGCCGGCCGCCCAGGCGCGCAGGCCGGAGGCCGAGCGGGTACGGGCGACGGTGAGCAGGATCCAGGTGCCGAGGTAGACGGGGACCAGGAGGAAGGGCAGGTTGCGGCGGGCCAGCCAGACACGGTTGCGGGCCGTCATGCGGTAGTAGACCGCGTGCCGGGCCGGGGACGTCTTGGGGTGCTGGAGCAGCAGTCCGGGCTCGTAGAGGATCTTCCAGTCCGCGTCCAGCGCCCGCCACGACAGGTCCGTCTCCTCGTGCGTGAAGAAGAACTCCGCAGGCCAGGGGCCGGTTTCGGCGAGCATCTCCATGGAGAGCGCGTGGCCGCCGCCGAGGAACGCGGTGACCGGGCCGCCGCGCATCGGGTCCTTGGCGCGTAGGCGGGGGACGTGCCGGCGCTGGGTCTCGCCGTGTTCGTCCGCGATGCGGAAGCCGACGATGCCGAGGCGCGGGTCGGCGGCGTACAGCTCCTGGACCGTGCGGAAGACATCCTTGTCCACGAGGAGTCCGTCGTCGTCCAGCTCGATCACCACGTCCACGTCGCCGAAGCCGGCGAGCGCGTCCAGGGCCTCGTTACGGCCGCCGGGGCAGCCGAGGTTCTCGTCGAGTTCGAGCATGGTCACGCCGCCGGTCAGGTCCGTCAGGCCGGGGAAAGAGCCGTAGTCGGGGAGCGGAGAGCCGTTGCCCACGACGACCACGCGGGAGGGGCGAACGTCCTGCATGGCCACCGACGCCAGCAGTGCCTCGACCTGACGCGGACGGTCTCCCATGGTCACGATGGATACGCCGATGCGTGGTTCGGACAAGGCTCGGCTCTCCAGGGGTTTCAGTGGCTGCGGCACCGCGGTGCCACCGCGGTGCCCGCGATCGTAACGCCTCGTGTTCAGCTGCCGGTGGGTGCCCGGACACCGGGAGGCCGGTCGTCGTTCAGCCGGGAGCAGATCAGCATGTCCCGGCGCCGCCCCCCGATCTCCTGCCAGCCGCGCAGCAGACCTTCGCGCCGGTAGCCGGCACTCTCGGCGGTGCGCACCGAGGCCGTGTTCCACGGCTCGATGAGCACCTGGACCCGGGGGATGCGCAGCTCGTGCAGGGCCCAGGTGGTGACCGTGCGAAGTGCCGCTCCCGCGACCCCCTGGCCCCGGCCCGGGGCCGTCATCCAGTAGCCGAGTGTCGCCCTGCCCTCGGCCGCGTCCGCGAGCCAGAGTCCGATGGAGCCGACCGGCCGCCGGTCCCGGGTGCGCGCGATGGTGAACGGGTACCCGGTCCCGTCGGCCGCCCGGTCCCACTGGCGCCTGACGTAGGCCTCGGCCGCCTCTTCGGAGTAGGGCGAGGGGATCGTGGTGATCAGTGGGATGTAGTCGTCCTCCGCCGCCTCGCGGACGAGGGGCAGGTCGCTCATCTCCCAGGGGCGCAGGACGAAATCGGCTCCGGCGGTCATGCTGGGGACGGTCAGCGGTTGTGCCATGACCGTCATCCTGCCGCGCCCGTGTCCCGCCGCCCGGGCCCGACTCACCCGGCGGAGGCCCGGCTCCCGGACCGGCCGAGGAACGCCCCGGCGAGCAGTGCTCCCGCGAGGACGAGGGCGGAGTTGACGAGGACCGCCGCCGAGACCCCGGACAGCACTGCTTCGGGCCCGGTGTCCGTGCCCGTCCGGGCGGTGACGATCGCGCTCATGACCGGGATGCCCATGGTGATTCCGACCTGCTGGGTCATCGTGGCCAGTCCGGTCGCCAGCCCCTGCTCCGTGTCGGGAAGACCGGAGGTCGCGGTGACCATGAAGCCCACGATCATCAGCATGTTGCCGACGCCACCGACGAAGGTCGCGGCCAGCAGGAGCACGATCCAGCCGCCGGAGGTGCCGAGTGCCACCAGGGAGAGGGTGGCGGCGGCCTGGACGACGCCGCCCAGGACGATGGTGCGCCGGTTGCCGAATCTGCCCACCGCACGGCCGCCGAGCATGCCGCCGGTCACTGTGCCCACCCCCAGGACGCCGAAGGCGAGTCCGGTGGCGAGCGGGGAGTAGCCGAGGACCTCCTGGAGGTAGAGCGTCAGCAGGAAGACCAGGGAGGTCTCCGTGACGAAGGCGATCAGCCCGGTGGCGTTCCCCCAGATGACGCTGCGCCGCCTGAGTATGTGCACGGGGACCAGAGGTGCCGCCGCCCGCTTCTCGACGAACCAGAACCCCGCGAGGAGCGCGGCGCCCACCAGCAGTGCGGCCTGCGTGGTGGGTGTGGTCCAGCCGGACTCGCCCGCCTGCGTCAGACCGTAGACGACCAGGAGCAGGCCGCCGGTGACGGTCGCGGCGCCCGGCAGGTCGAGCTTCGGCCGCTCGGCCGGCCGCGAGTCGCTGATCACGGACGGGGCGAGGGCCACGACGAGCGCGGCGACGGGGGCGTTGATGAAGAAGGCCCAGCGCCAGGAGAGCAGATCGGTCAGCAGGCCGCCGAGGATCGCCCCCGCCGTGAATCCGGCGGACATCAGGGCGCCGTTGAGCCCGAGGGCACGCTCGCGAAGGGGGCCTTCCCTGAACGCCGTGGTGAGCAGCGCGAGTCCGGCCGGAGTGACGGCCGCGGTGGCCAGGCCCTGCATGACGCGTGCGGTGAGCAGCACCTCGGGAGAGGTGGCGAGCCCGCCGAGTACGGAGGAGAGGCCGAGGACGGCCATGCCGCCGATGAACAGGCGCTTACGGCCGACGAGATCGGCGACGCGCCCGAACAGCAGGGTGAATCCGGCGGCGGCGAGGGCGAAGGAGGTGGCGATCCACTGGAGGTGGGAGAGGGAGAATCCGAGACCCTCGCCGACGGCGGGCAGGGCGACGTTCAGGATCGAGAAGTCCACGGCGATCATGAACTGCGCGCCGAGGAGGAGGACGAGGACGAGCTTCTGCCGGCCGGTCATGCGCGGGGCCGGAGTCCGGGGAGGCGCGGTGGCGGATGCCGTGCTGGTCGTGGACATGGGGTGCCCTTCCTGGAGACCCGAGAGCGTTAACGGTTCTTTGGTTCCGTTAAGATGGGTTCACCGTAGCAGGGCTTGGTCGACTAATGGAACTGGAGAACCGTTATGGATGCAGGGGATGGAGAGCCGGGCACGGTCCGGCCCGGCGGGCGTACGGCCCGGGTGCGGGAGTCCGTGCTGCGCGCGGCCGGTGACGCGCTGGTCGAGCAGGGCTTCGACCGGCTCGATCTCGCCGATGTCGCCCGCCGTGCCGAGGTCGGCAAGACCACGGTCTACCGGCGCTGGTCCACCACGGCGGGACTCGTCGCAGACCTGCTGACGGACATGGCGGAGCAGTCCGTCCCGCGCACGGACACGGGGTCCCTGGACGAGGATCTCCGGGCCAACGCGCGGCTGGTGGTCCGGACGCTGACCGACGCACGCCAAGGCCCTCTCTTCGCCGCCGTCCTCGCGGCGGCGACCTGTGACGCCCGGACGGCCGAGGCACTGCACCACTTCTACGCGGTGCGCATCGACGAGTGGGCGGGCTGTGTCGACGCGGCGGTCGGGCGGGGTGAACTGCCCCCGGGCACCGATGCCCGCGAGGTGATCCGGGCAGTGTCGGCGCCCCTCTACTACCGGCTGCTGGCCAGTGGCGACCCCCTGGACCAGGCGGTCGCCGACCGCGCGGCCGAGGCGGCCGCGGTGGCCGCGAGGGCGGGCGTGTACGTGAGCTGAGACGGGGACCCGTGAGGGTGAGCCGGAGGGGCCGGCGAAGGACGCTTGACTTCTTGTGCACTCCAACTCGTAGCTTCTGCGCCATGCGGACGGAAACGGATTGGCAGCAACGAACGCTCGGCAGCAGCGGGATCGAAATGGGTGCGCTCGGCTTCGGGTGCTGGGCGATCGGCGGCGAGTGGTCGGCGCCCGACGGCAGCCCGCTCGGCTGGGGCAAGGTCGACGACGACGAGTCGGTGGCCGCGATCCGCCGGGCGCTCGACCTCGGGGTGACCTTCTTCGACACAGCGGACGTGTACGGGGCCGGGCACAGCGAAAGGGTGCTGGGCAGGGCGCTCGCGGGCAGGCGGGACGAGGCCGTCGTCGCCACCAAGTGGGGCAACCTCTTCGACGGGCGCACCCGGACGATGGGCGGGGCCGACAGGTCTCCCGCGTACGCCCGTGAGGCGCTGACCGCCTCGCTGCGCAGGCTGGGGACCGACCGGATCGATCTCTACCAGCTGCACCTCGGTGACACCCCGCTCGACGAGGCGGCGGAACTGCGCGATGCCTGCGAGGAGTTCGTGGCCGAAGGGCTGATCAGGGCCTACGGGTGGAGCACCGACGACCCGGAGCGCGCCGCGGTGTTCGCCGAAGGTGAGCACTGCGCGGCAGTCCAGCACGCCTGCAACGTGCTGGAGGACGCTCCCGGGATGCTTGACCTCAGCGAGGAGCGAGGTCTGATCAGCGTCATCCGGAGCCCGCTGGCCATGGGCCTCCTCGCCGGCGTCCGTGGCCAGGGCCGGCGGGCGGCCGCGGGGGACATCAGGTCCACCCCGCCCGCCTGGCTGAGCTGGTTCGAGGCGGGCGGGGTACCGGCGGAGCACTGGGCGAAGCGGGTCGAGGCCGTACGTGAGGTCCTGACCGCCGACGGCCGGACCCTCGCCCAGGGGGCCCTCGGCTGGCTGTGGGCGCGCAGCGGACGGACGGTGCCGATCCCCGGCTTCCGGACGGTCGCCCAGGCCGAGGAGAACGCCGCGGCCCTCGACCACGGCCCGTTGCGGCCCGAGCAGCTCAAGGAGATCGCCGGCCTGCTCGCGTGAGGACGGGCGCCGGCCCGCTCGTGTTCCGACGGG
>NZ_JBHWZS010000040.1:0-41722 GCF_042728155.1 Streptomyces sp. NPDC060209 | reverse complement strand
CACCCCGACTATGGGCGGCCGCGACAGATGTTTATACGAGCCCGGGCCCCACGGTGGGCTGCCCCCGGGGGGGCTATCCGCCCCCCCGGGGGCGGATCGCCGGTCCTCCAGGCAGCCGAATCGGCTTCCACCGTGGAGTTCGTACGCGTCGGAACGACGGGTTGCCCGGCGACGGTGCCGGGCCCCGGTACACCGCCGCTCGCAGGCCTGCCGGAACCGGCTGGGGCGGAGGAGTCGGTGGACCTGGAGAAGCCGCGCCCGGAATCCGGACCGGCCCCGGTACTCGCGGGCCGGCGCCCACCCGGTGACGTGCCGTCAGCGACGGCGTCGCGCCGCTGCACGGGCGGTGCCGGTGCGGGATCGGCGGACGCCGAAGGCCCCGGCCGCACGGGCCGCGGCGCCGGGTTCGTCGACGGCCCGCCGACCGCCGGTGAACGCTGTACGCGGGGTGTGCCGCCGGGAGCCGGGTCACCGGTCCGCCGGCGCGCCGCCGGGGCAGCCGCCGGTTTCGCCGCACGAGCGCCGACAGGCCCGCTCGACGGAGCGCCCAGCCTCGGCCGGACGGCCGGACGGGGCCCGGGCGTACCCGTACCCGTTCCGGGCGTGCTGGATCCGGACGCGCCTGTTCCCGACGTGCCGGCCGGGCGCGCAACAGCTTCCGGCCCGGCCACCGGTGTCGTCCGCGCCGGCGGCGTTCCGCCGTTGCCGCCACCGCCGGACGCCCCCGCCCGCCCCGACGGCACTGCGCCCCCGGAGATGCCCGGGGGCGGAACTGCGGGCGATTTCGGCCCTTGCGGGGACGGTCGCACGACGGGACCGGCGATGCCATGACGCTGCTGCGCCTGTGAGGTCCCAGATGTCGGTGGAGCCGGCGCAACCGCCGGTCCTGACAACGGGGGCCCGAGCAGCGGGCGGCGGGGTGGCGCGGAACCCGCAGGCCCGGTCGCCCGGCCGGGAGCGCTCGCCTCACTCCGTTGTACAGGGAGCTTCGCCTCACGTCGCCGTACGGGCAGTGAGGAGGTGTGAGCCGGAGGAGTCCGGTCCGACGGGGGCGCCGCCTTGGGCACCCCTGTCGGACCCGACGGCCGGGGGCCCGGCGGCTCGATCCGCGCGGAGCCGCCGCGGGGGCCCTCCTGGTCCCCCTCCGAGCGCTGGACACGGGCAGTGGAAGCCGGAGACACGGAGGCAGGAGCGAGAGGAGAGCGGGGAGCGGAGGGAGGAGCCGTCGGAGCGGACGTCGGCGCAGACACCCGCGCGCCTGCCCCGGCTGCCGCCGGGGCAGGCGTGGCCCTGCTCGGCTTCACCGCGGGAAGCACCCTGCGCTGGACCGTGCTCGGGGCGGAAGCGCGTGTCAGCGCCGAGGGAACGGGCCCCGGCCGGGGCCGTACGGGAGCGACCCGCGGGCCCAGGGCGCGCTGGACCGAAGGCCCCTGCCAATGGCCACGGCCACCCGGATCGCCGCCCTCCCTGTCACCGTCGTCGGCGACAGGGAGGGACGGGGAGAGCCTGGCCTCGCCGAGGGCTGCCGGCCCGGACCCCAGGGTGAACGACAGCGCGTCCTTGATGAGACCGGTCGGAGCATCGTCCAGGACGGCGTGCGAGAGCGTCCCGGAGAAGGAAGGGTTCTGCCAGGCGGTCAGCGAGCCGCCGAAGTCCGCGGACGCGACCGTCTGCCTCGCCGGCGCCATCATCGCGCGCTGGATCGGCGGCAGACCGGCCCAGCTGCGGCCCCGGCCGGAAGCACCGGCACTGTCGCCGGCGGGCGCCTCGGGGGCGGGGCCCGGCACCGTACCGTCCCCGCCCACACTCCGCTCCCGGCCGTGGCCCTGGCTCTGATCCCCGCCTCGGCCCCGGCCCTTGAGCCGGTCGAATATGCCCATCACCGCTCCGTTGCAGCACGCGTCACCAACGTGGCGATCTGCTCGGCGTATCGCCGCCGCTCACGGTGTTCCAGGTCCAGAATGTCGTCCAGGTTCCAGTGGAAGTGGTAGGCGATGTACGCGATCTCCTCATGGATACGGTCGGTCGCGTACGTCACGATTCCCCCAGGCGGCTCCCGCCGAGCTCGACCTCGAACGGCTGCTCGCAGTGCGGGCAGGACACGCCGGCCCTGGTGTGGCCCTCGGCGTTGACCTGACGGTAGAAGTCCTGCAGGAAGGCGAGGTCGGAGGCGAACATGTTCTCCACCACGCCGTCGTGCATGTGTGCCACGGTGCCCAGCTGGGTGATGACCCGGCCGAGCAGTACCACCGAGAGATACGCGGGGTTCTCCTGCACCCGCATGTCCCGCAGCGGGATCAGCTCGTCCCGGGCGGTCGCCAGTCGCATGACACCCTCGCGATGCACGGTTCCCATGTCGTCCACGTACCCGCGCGGCAACTCGAACGCGAACTCGGTCCGCAACTGCTGCCGTACGGGCGGTGCTTCCGCCGGGGCGACGGCCGGGGCCGCCGCGTCCGCGAGGGCGGACGTGGCGGCAGCGGCGTCGGTGGCGGGCCTGGCAGGTCCGCGGCGCATTACTCGGTGACCAGCTCTTCGTAGACGATCGTGACGGTCTCGGTCATCACGGAGGCCTCGCCCGCCGTCGCCGCCGCGCCCATCACCTTGGTGCACCAGGCGTTGCGCAGGTGCTGACGCCTGACCGGGTTGTACTGGTAGTCCATGTAGATGATGCTCGCGTTCTTACGGGCCGAGCCCATGTCCCCGCGCAGCGAGGCGTTGATCCACTCGTTGAAGGCGGTGGACTGCTCCATGCCGCGCGTGACGGTGGTCTCGCCGGCCTTCTTCACGCCGGGCATCTTCTTGGTGATCGGCTGGCCGTTCGCCGAGACCTGCTGGTACTCGATGACGTCCTGCTCCATCCCCACCTCGCCCACGGCGTGGAGGTACTCGACCATGACTCCGTCGATCTGGAGGCCGAAGTTGTGGGTAGTGAGGGCATCACCCTGAGAGAGACTCATGAAAGCCGTTCCTTCTGCTGGTGCCGGGACCTGTGGCCGTACGCGAAATCAATCGGGGGTCGGAGGTGTGTGACGTCTATTCCTCCAGCTCGCCGCTGCCGCCGGAGAACTGCGCCAGCCGGAAGATCACGAACTCGGCGGGCTTGACCGGCGAGACTCCGATCTGGCAGATGACCCGTCCAAGGTCCACCGACTCCGGCGGGTTGGTCTCGGCGTCGCACTTCACGTAGTAGGCGTCCTCCGGCGTGGCACCGAACAGCGCGCCGCTGCGCCACTCCGTCACCAGGAACGCGGAGATGTTCCGCCTGATCCGGGCCCACAGCGCCTGGTCGTTGGGCTCGAACACCACCCACTGCGTGCCGTTGAGGATGGACTCCTCCAGGTAGTTGAAGTACCTGCGGACGTTGAGGTAGCGCCAGGCCGGGTCGGAGGAGAGGGTGCGCGCACCCCAGACGCGGATGCCGCGGCCGGGGAAGGTGCGGATGCAGTTGACGCCGATCGGGTTGAGCAGGTCCTGCTCGCCCCGGGTGATCTGCATCTCCAGGTCGACGGCGCCGCGTACGACCTCGTTGGCGGGGGCCTTGTGCACGCCGCGCTCGGAGTCGTTGCGCGCCCAGATGCCGGCGATGTGGCCGCTCGGCGGGATCAGCCGTGTCTGGCCGCCGGCCGGGTCGAAGACCTTGATCCACGGGTAGTAGAGCGCCGCGTACTTGGAGTCGTAGTTGGACGTCTCCTGACGCCATACCCGGATCTGCCTGGCGTTGAGGCCGGGCGGCGGGTCGATGATCGCCAGCCGGTCACCCATCAGTTCGCAGTGGGCGATCAGACCGAGCTGTACGGCCTTCACGGCCTCCAGGTCGATCGCGCCGCGCTGGTAGGCGGCCATCAGGTCGGGGACGGCGACCATCGAGATCTCGTCCACCGCTTCGAGGCCGCCGAAGCCCGTACGGTCCGAGGAGTCGCCCAGGTACTCGGCGATGCCGACCGACTCGGCCTCCGCCTCGTCCGGGACCGCGGGGGTCTGCGAAGCGGCTGCGGGCGCGTCGAGTGCGACCGTCTGGTTGTCGGGGCGGGCGAGTTGCGACGCCGCGGCCCCTTCCTGCACGGAGATCAGCTTGGAGCGTTCCTTGACCTGGGTGACCACGTAGTTGCGGGCACTCTTCTTCGCCGAGACGTCGAAGGTCTCGACGGGCTTCGCGCCGTCCTTGACGACCAGCCGGAAACGCTCGGCGGGGCCCTCGCCCTCGGCGTCCGTGACCTCGACGCTGAGCGTGCCGCTCTCGCCGGGCGCGACGGCCGCCACCTTGAACGTCCCCAGAGCAGCGGGTTCCCCGGCCGTCAGTGCGGCGGGCGCACCGGCGCCGCCGGTGACGGCCGACCGGCCGCGCTGTCCGCCGGCCGGGACGGTGCCCTCGCCCGGCGCGCCGGTCACTCCGCCGGGCGCCCCGCCCACCCGGACCACATAGGCGGCGGACCCGCCGTTGTTGAAGAAGCCGTACACCGAGTGCGCCAGGAAGTAGCCGTCGGTGAACTCGCCGAAGGAAGCGACGTACTGGGTCCAGTTGGTGACCAGCGTCGGCTCGTTCAGAGGACCGTCGGGCGCCAGCCCGACGAATGCGGCCACCGAGGTGCCGACCCCCTCGATCGGACGAGAGCCGCTGGCCACCTCTTCCACGTAGACGCCCGGCGACAGGTAAGACGGCATGCTCTGCTCTCCTCGGGGTACTGATACAAGGTCCAGACTCACCCTCGCGGGCAACACGCGAGCGCGTAAACGTCCTCCGGTGCCTTGTCGAGGGCACCGAACATGCCCCCAGGGGCAACAGGGAGAGGGCTTCGATGCCTTCTCCCGTCACCAGGGCTCCTGACGGGACGCACCGGAGCGGCACCGGTCGCCGCACCGTGGAGTGCGGCCACGGGCGGGGCCCCACGTCCTTCAACCGAAGTCGCAGGCGAAGGGATTCGAGGGCAGCGAGCGATACCTTTAGGGCAGCGGTACTACCCTGCGGCCTCTGACGTCGCCTCTCGCGTGGGCAGTAGCGTCCGTCGGGTGACCACCTGGACATCCCTGGAGCCCGCCTCGACCACGGTCGACCCGGGCAGCAGCACCACCGTACGACTACGTCTGCGCAACACCGGCGACGTCGTCGATGAGTACCGCTTCGAAGCGGTCGGCGACGTCGCACCGTACGTCTCGGTGGAACCGCCGTCCATCAGGCTCTTTCCAGGAACCACCGGAACCGTGGAGCTGACGTTCGCCCCGCCCCGCACCCCGGACGCGACGGCGGGGCCGCACCCCTACGGTGTACGCATCCTGCCCACCGAGCACCCCGAGGCCACCACGGTCGCCGAGGGGAACGTCACCTTCACCACGTTCATGGAGGTGCGGGCCGAGCTCGTCCCGCAGACCGTCAAGGGACGCTTCAGGGGGCGTCCCAAGCTGGCCGTCGACAACCTCGGCAACACCGTGCTCACGGCGTCGATCGGCGGCGGCGACAAGGCCAGCGACGACCTCTCGTACGAGATCGTCCCGGCCAACGTCCAGATCCAGCCCGGCCGTGCCGCCTTCGTCGACGCGACGCTCAAGCCCCGGCAGATCACCTGGGTGGGGCAGAAGCAGGAGCGGCCCTACGAACTGTCCGTGCGCCGCTCGGGGTTCGATCCCCTGCCGGTGAACGGGACGTACGTACAGCGCAGCCTGCTGCCGCTCTGGATGATGACGACGCTGAGTCTGTTGCTCGCTCTCACCATCACCGGCCTCGTCCTCTGGTTCACCTACAAGGCGCCGGTCCGCACCCTCGCGCAGCCGAAGCTCGAACAGGCCGCGGCCACCGCGCTGCCGGAGGAACCGCCGGAGCAGCCGACCCAGAAGCCCACGCAGGAGTCCGCGCCCTCCGAGAAGCCGGACTCGTCGGGCGGCGGCGGAGGCGAGGAGGAGAAGCCCGAAGAGGAGAAGGTCGAGCGGAGCCCGCTCCCCATCACGTCGGAGGACAAGCCGAACCTCTTCGTGCAGTTCGCGCAGGTACGCCTCGTCGAGGGGGCGGGCGGCTGCAAGCTGACCGCCACGCACACGGTGGGCAGGCTGGACGACGCGACTCAGAAGGCCGTGAAGTGCTTCCAGGAGTCCAACGACTCGAAATACGGCGCCTTCAGCCAGCTCGTGAAGAACGACGGGGCCGGAAACCTGGGCCGCTCCACGATGACGGCGCTCCTCGCGTCGCACTTCGCCGCCGTGAAGACGGTGCAGCTGAAGGCGGACGAGGCCAGCCCGGAGGTGCTGTGGGCGCGCAACATGCTGCTCTGGGGCACGCAGGCCGAGATCGACGACGGGGACATGGACCTGGCGGTCAACGCCACGAAGGCCAACATCGACTATCTGCGCAAGGGCATACAACCCAAGGAGAAGCCTTCGCAGGGCCTCTTCGACAGGATCAAGGAGTATCAGCGCCTGTTCCAGGCCGAGCAGACCGGCGTCCTCGACGAGCTGACGCTCAACAAGCTGAAGCTGGGCTGGATCAACGGGCAGGACGAGCCGGGAACGGTGACCGCGAAGGACTGGCTCCCGGCACCGATGGAGTAGAGACGCCTCGTCCGGCGCCCCGCGGGCCCGTAGCTCCACCGTCCTGGTGGGTCACGGGCCCGCGGCGCGACCGGGGACTACCAGGACGCGTCGTCCAGGACCAGCCGGCCCGCCTTGCGGTATTCGCGTTGTGCCCCCGCCAGCAGATCCGCCGTCGACACGCCGTCGCCGCGGCCCGCCGCCGCGTACGCGGCCGTGACGACCGCACTGCGGATCGAGCCGCCCGCCAGCTCGAAGTCCGCCGCGCAGGAGGCCGGATCGATGCCGTCGGCGCACGGGACATGGGCGAGGCTGTGCCGCCAGAGCGCCAGGCGCTGCTCCTCGTCGGGGAACGGGAAGTCGACCACCAGGTCCAGCCGGCGGGTGAAGGCGTCGTCGATGTTCGAGCGCAGGTTGGTGGTCAGCAGAGCGATGCCGTCGAACGACTCCAGACGCTGGAGGAGATAGGCGCTCTCCATGTTCGCGTGGCGGTCGTTGGAGCTGCTGACCTCGGAGCGCTTGCCGAAGACGGCGTCCGCCTCGTCGAAGAGCAGCACCGCGTCCGTACGGTCGGCCTCGGTGAAGATCCGCTCCAGGTTCTTCTCCGTCTCACCGACGTACTTGTCCACGACGGACGGCAGCTGCACGACGTAGAGATCGAGGCCGAGTTCACCCGCGACCACCTCGGCGGAGAGCGTCTTCCCGGTACCGGAGTCGCCCGCGAACAGCCCCACCACGCCCCGCCCGCGCCCGCCGCCCGCGCTCAGCCGCCAGTCGCCGAGCACCCGGTCGCGGTGCTGGGCACGAAGGACGAGTTCCCGTAGCTGCGCCAGCGGGCCCTCGGGCAGGACGAGGTCGCTCCAGCCGACGTCGGGCCGGATACGACGGGCGTGCCGCTCGAGGCCCGAAGCGGACTGCTGCCGGGCCGCGAGCCGCAGATGCGCTGCGGACAGCTCCGTACCGTCGAACGCGGCGAGTTCCAGCGCCGCGCGGGACGCGCGGCCGATCCCGACAGGTCCGAGCCGGTACGCGGCGACGACCGGCGCCAGGTCGAACTCCGGCTCCTCGGGACCGAGCGCCGTCCGCCAGGCGTCGAGATCACCGGCACGCTGCCGGGGCGCTTCCAGCACGATCGGGTCGCGCCCCCCGTCGCACCACTGCGGGTCGTACGGGCGCGGGTCCGCGAGCAGGACCGGGACGTCGTTCACCGCAAGCGCGCGGATCAGCTCATCGGGCTTCTCGGGCAGCGAGGTCACCACGACCGCGCGGCCCGTCAGCCGCGCCTCGCGGAGCAGCTCCCGGTACGGGAGGCGCTCGCCCGCCGCGCGTTCCACCGGCGCGTGCTCCTCGGGGCGGTGGTCCCCCGGGCGTTCCCCCGGGACGAGATGCAGGGCCGGGATACCGGCCGCGCCCAGGGCCGCGGTGGCGAAGGCGAGCCCGTCGCCGTCGCGGTGCTCACGCAGGTAGACCGTGAGCGGGCGCGCCGAGAGCTGCTCGGCCAGCCTCCGTACCTGCGGGTCGACGGCGTACGCCGTGCCGGTGCCCTCCGCGCCCTCCGGGCTCTCCACGTCCGCTTCCACGGGCAGGTACGGAAGCGGTCGTACGGTCCCGTCCAGCGCCGGGTCCGGGGTGTCGTCGCCGAGCAGGTGGGCCACGACCCGGTCGGGAACGCGCAAGGAGCGGCTGAGGAAGGGGCGTTCGGGATCGTCCACCTCGATCAGCCCGCGCGCGAGCAGCCGCGCGGCCGGATGGAACCGGGACCGTCCCGCGGCGGAGTGCGTGGGCACCCCGCACAGGTCGAGAGCGAGCGCGACGGTCGCCCGGCGGCGTGTGACGTCGTCGTTGAGGTAGCCGTACAGCGACTCGAACGTGCGGTCCAGGTCGGGGGCCAGCGCGATCAGCAGGATCTGGGTGTCGAGCGGGCTGAGGCGCAGCCAGTGGGCGAGCCAGTGGAGGCGGTCGTCGTCCGGCGGCTCGGAGGGCTCGGGCTCGTCCGGCTCAGCCGCCGTGTCCGGCGCCCCCGGCCCGTCCGGCTCGTCCGGGCCAGGGGGATACGCATCCCCCGCACTCCCGAACAGCAGGTGACGTACCGCGTCGTCCGTCAGATACATCCCGCGCATCGGATCGGTGGCCGTCGGGTCGGTGGCGCTGCGACGCTCGACGAGGAGAGCCACCCGCTCGCGCAGTCCTGCGAGTCGTTCGAGCAGCGGAGAGGAGGAGTCGCTCACTGCCGCTGCTCCTGACGCGGTCCCGTCGTGCCGTGCTTCTTCGCGAAGTCCTCCTTGGCGGCGTCGACGCTCTCCGCACTGTGGTAGCGCGCGGGGCTGTCGTCGGGCCGGCCGTCCGTCCCACGTACCTGAACGCCGAGCCCTTCCGTGACGGGCGGGCCGACCCTGTATTCGGGGGACCCCAGGAAGGGCGCGGTGATCACCACGTCGAGCGAGGGCTTGAGTTCGCCGCCGAGCGCGGACCAGATGTCCGCGAGCGAGCGCGCCTCGGTGTGCAGCCCCGCGACGGTCAGCGGGACGGAGAGGCCGAGTCCGGCGAGTGTGCCGGTCAGGTCCTCCGGCGGGAGGATCTCCTTGGGCAGCAGCGTGTGCAGTACGGCGGAGAGCATCCGGTGTTCGTCCTGCGGGCGCTTGGTCCAGGCCGTGACGAGATACGAGAGCCGGAACCAGCGTGGCGGCTGGTGCTGCTTGAGGACGATCCCCTGCTCGTCGCGGAGCGACATCTTGCCGCGCTGGCGCCGCTTGGTGTCCTCGCGGATGTCGTACAGATACGCGTCGATGGTCGGGGCATTGCGCCGGGCCGCCCAGTCGCGCGTCGGGGCGTCGAAGGTGACCTCGACGTCGGAACCGGCGAAGGCGCCGCGGACGAGCAGCCCTCTCAGGATGTCATCCACCTCGTGGATCACGGTCGGCCTGCCCTTCACCGTCGCTGCCCGTCACGGAACCGCTCGTCGCCGAACGCACCGTCATGGAACGACCTGTCATGTATCGATCTGTCACTGCGGTCGGCCGGACCGTGCGCGGTCCGGCCGGTCCTGGGCTCCTCGGCACGGAGCGCCCCAGCCCATCGTCGCCGTCAGGACGCCCGCCCCGGGAGGCACCCGGGGGACGATCACGGGGCAACCCCGCTGCCCCCGTGTTGCCCTTCTCCTGTCCTCAAGGCCCTTGAATCGGCGCACGGACCATCAGATGTAGCCTTCCCGCAAGGCATAGGCCACGGCATGGGCACGGTTGCGGAGCTGCAGCCGGGTCGTCAGACCGTGCATCACGTTCTTGACCGTGCGTTCGGAGTACGACAGTTTGCTGGCAATCTCCCCGGTATCCATTCCCTCGGCCACCAGCCGGAGCACATCGACCTCGCGTGGTGCCAGGCCGGACGCCGTGGCGCCCGACGCGCTGGTCGTGCCGCGCTGCAACGTGCCGACCTGGGCGATCAGCCGCCCCAGCAGGTCCGACGGCAGATCCCCGTCGCCCCGGGAGGCCGCGAGGACCGCCCGGAGAAGGCGGTGGCCGGTGGCCTCGCGCCGCCAGACGATCGCGCCGACGCCGTACTCGATCACCTGGAGCAGCTCCGCCTCGCGGATCAGACTCGTGACGAGGACGGCCTTGGTGCCGTCCGCGCGCGTCAGCCGCCTCAGCCGCGACAGCGTGGGTTCGTCCAGCCCCTCGGCGAGCAGGACCGCGACCGTGCCCGGCCTGCCCGCGCCCTCCTCGATCAGTTCCACCTCGGAGTGCCGGCGAAGCTGGCTGACCGCTCCGTCCAGGGACAGCGGGTCGGACGCATGGACCTCCACGGGGATTCTCACCGGGGCTCGAAGAACCATGCCTGTATGTCCTCGCATCTTGCCTCAACAGAACAAACCGTTCGTGCTCCTCCCATCCTTCCTTCGCCGACAGGACGACAACAACGTGGCCCACCACGAGACCGACCACGAGATCGGCGGCACGTCCCCATGACAGCGTTATCGAGTCAGCCACGACCCTGTCCGCCGGTCCCGGACCCGCCGTCGGACCTGGGCACCGCCTCCGCCGGCCTGCTCGAACGCGAGTCCGCGCTGGACCTGCTCGCAGCGGAGGCCGGCCGGGCCATGGACGGATCCGGGCGGCTGGTCCTGTTCCGCGCGCCCACCGGTACGGGCCGCAGCGCGCTGCTGGAGGCCGCCGCCGAACTGGGCGCGAGGCTCGGCATGCGGGTCCTGCGGGCCCATGCTTCCGCCGAGAGCTCCGGCATCCCCCTCGCCCTGATCACTCAGCTCCTCGACCCACCGCACGATCTCGGCAGCCTCCACGACGACACCCCGGACACCCCGCACCACCTCGGCTACCCGTCCCGCCTGTGGCGGTTGCTGTGCGAGCACGCGGCCGAGTCGCCCCTGCTGGTCGCCGTCGACGACGCGCACCTCGCCGACCAGGCCTCCCGGCGCTGGCTGGCCGAGGGCGCCCGACGGCTGACGGGGATGCCGGTCCTGATGGTGGTGACCGAGCGCGGGCAGTACGACATCACCCCGCCGGCACCGGGCCTCGCGTACTCCCTGCCACCCGGCGTGGTCCGGATGCACGCGGTCGCGCCGCTCAGCCGTCCCGCCGCCGAGGATCTGGTGCGCGGTGCCCTGGGCCCGGACACCAGCGACGCCTGGGTGGACGGCTGCGTCCGGGCGGGAGCCGGCAACCCGCTGCTGCTGCGCGCGCTGCTCGACGATCTACGGGCGGTCTTCCCGCACCGCGGCCTGGCCGGCACCGCGGCCGACGGCGGCCCGGAGCCGGCACTGCCCGAGAACTGCGCCGAGCTGTACCCGGGGGCGTTCGTGGCGGCGGTCTCGTGGTGGCTGAGGAGCACGGGCCTCGAAAGCACCCTGGTGGCCCGCGCGCTCGCGGAACTGGAGGACTCCGCGCGGCACGAAGAGGGGGAACACGGGTTCCCCGGCGGTCCCGGTCTGCCCGGCGCCCGCCCGGGACCCGCCGTGCACGACGACCTCGGCCCGGGCCACGAACCCGGCCACGACTTCGGCGACTTCCTCTCCGACCTCACTCGTGCCGACCCCGACCGCGTCGGCGGCTGGGTCACCGCGATGATCCGGCTCGGACTGCTGCGCCGCGACCCCGGCACCGGCGTCCCACGCTTCGCGCACCCCCTGCTGCGCGGAGCGGTCCTCGACGGCTGGCCCCGCTCGCACCGGCAGGCCCTGCACCTCCGCGCGGCCGAATTGCGCCAACGCCGGGGCGACGGGGTCGAAGCGGTGGCCGGGCATCTGCTGCATACCACCCCCGGCGGTACGGAGCGCATCGCCAAGGCCCTTCTCGACGCGGCAGCCAAGGCGTCCAGGGCCGGCAGGACCGGCGCCGCCGCGCACTACCTGCGCCGCGCGCTGGACGAACCGATGCCGCGCGAACGCCGGGCCGCCGTACTCACGGAGCTCGGCGAACTGGAGTTCGCCACCTTGCGGACCGGCGGGATACCCCGGCTGACCGAGGCACTGCGCCTCCAGGAACAGCCCAGGGGCCGGGTGCTGGCCGCGGTCAACCTGGGCAACGCCCTGGCCCACCGGGGCAAGCCGCACGCCGCGCTCGACGTCATGCGCGATCTGGGCCCCTTGGACGGGGACCCCGTCCTCGCCCGTACGATCCAGACGGCGTCGGCGTTCTTCTCCGACCACGACCCGGAGATCCGGCGGGCCGTCTACACCCGGCTCCGCGAGCGCGCCGAGCGCTCCCCGGAATGGATCAGCCCGGCCCTGCGTGCCCTGCTGATCCGGTACGAGGCGACGGCCGGGCTGCTGTCCGCCGAGTCGGCCATGCGGCAGATCCGGCGGCTGCTGACGGCCCCGGAGGATCCGCTTCTGGTGCCCTACCTGCTGGGTACGGCCGCCGCCGTGGCGCAGTGGGCCGACGCGCCGGACGACGCCGAACGCATCATCAGGACCGGGCTGACCGAGCACTGGCTGTCGCCTCTGCACCCCGTCCACCGGTCGCTGCTCAACGCGCGGGTGGACACCGCTGCCGCACGCGGCCATTACCGATGGGTGCTGGAGGAGACCGCCGACAGATTACGGGCTCCGGGTGACTCGCCCCGCACCCTTGCGAGCAACTTCCTGGCCCAACGCGTCATCGCGCTCGTCGAGTGCGGCCGTCCCACCGAGGCCGAACGGCTCATCGCCGGTATCGATGTCAAGGAGTCACAGGACAGTTGGGAGCAGAATCGATTCCTCTACGCGCGTGGTGTACTGCGTGCGTCCGTCGGCGATCCGGCGGGCGCCCTGGACGACTTCCAGGAGTGCGGCAGGCGCCAGCTCGGCCGCGACGTGGAGAGCCCCGTCGTCACACCGTGGCGCTCGGCCGCCGCCGAGTGCCATCTCCTTCTGGGGGAAACGCCGGAGGCCCTCACGCTCGCCGAGGAGGAGAACCGGTACGCCGCCGTATGGGACACGCCCCGGGTCCGCGGCCGTGCCCTGCGCGTGCTCGGCGCGGCCACCGGGGGCCGACGCGGTCTCGAACTCACCGCCGAGGCCGTCGGCATCCTGCGCGGCACATCGCTCGACGTCGAGCTGATCCCCGCGCTCATCACCCACGGCCTCCAGCTCACGGCCGCCGGACAGCCCCGCAGCGCCCGCCCGCTGCTCAGGGAGGCCGCGACGGCGGCCGAACGGCTGGGCGCCGTCCGGCTGTCGGGCCGCGCGGAACTGGCCCTGCGCGCCAGCGGGGCCCGCCGCAGCAACGCATCCCTCACGGGCCGCGGCTCGCTGACCGCCAGCGAACGCCGTATCGCCGCACTGGCCGCCGGCGGACGGACGAATGCCGAGATCTCGGAACTGCTGCACCTGGCGCGGCGTACCGTGGAAACCCATCTGACCAGCACCTACCGCAAACTCGGCATACGACGGAGGGGAGACCTTCCGGCCGCCCTGAACGGCGATACGCAAGAGGCCACTTGACCGGTCCCGCGATCTGCGCGTGGAGCGGGAGCCCGAGCGGCCGACGGCCTGCCCGTCCGGAACCGTCTCAACCGCGGACGTTGCCCTCGCGGCCCTCCCGCTCACCCGCTCACACCCGGGATCCTGCCCTCGCGGCCCTCCCGTTCCCCACGTGGGGCGGGCGACCATTCCTGATCAGGCGTTGAATGGCGAGGAGTACCGTGCGCGCATACAAAGCACAGGCCGAGCAGGCCGGTGGCCGGGAGAGCAGTCGCCGCGCGGAGGCGCCGGCCACGTTCGCGCAACGCGTTCGGGCTCTCCAGCGCACGGCGGGAAACGCGGTTGTGGCCCGCGCCGTCGAGGAAGACCGGCACGAGCACGGCGCCGCATGCGGCCATGAGACCGCCGAGCAGCCGCCCGCCGACGCGTCGTCCGTGGTCGGCGCCGTTCGCTCCCCGGGCCGTCCGCTGGACGCTCACCTCATGGAAAAAGCGGAGCAGGGCTACGGCATGTCCTTCCGCCATGTGCGCGTACACAGCGACCCGGCCGCGCAGCGCTCGGCGACGGAACTCGGCGCCCGTGCCTACACCACAGGCCATGACATCGTCGTCGGCCCGCAGGGCGCGGACGACGAGACGATGTTCCACGAGCTCGACCACGTCCGCCAGCAGTCCCTGGGACCCGTGGCGGGGACCGACAACGGGGCGGGAGTGGCGGTCTCCCACCAGGACGATCCGTTCGAGCGCCATGCCACGGCGAACGGCAGGAGGATGGCCCAGGGGGCCATGCCCGACCTGTCCGGCCCCGGATCCGGCGCCTCCGCCGGAACGGCCACGCCCGCTGGGAACGGTGGCGGAATCACGGTGGCCCGAATGATGGCCGGCGGGGGCCGGAGAATGCACAAGAAGGACCGCGGCCAGATGTTCGAGATCACTGGCCGGCGCGGCCCGATCGTCGGCAGGTACGTCAGGTCCGCGTCGGACGGCACGGAGATCTTCGACACCACACAGGGGCGCATCCAGGTGAACCCCGAACAGATCCTGGGCCCCCGTGCCACGGTGGGCGGCCTTCACCCGGAGGGCCGGACCCGCCCGCCCGAGGAGAATCTGCACGACCGGGACCAGATCTTCCTGTCCGAGGCCGACCTGTCCGCGGCGCGGGCGCGGGTGCGCAGAGATCCCAGCCAGGCGGGCAGGATGGCCGCCACCACGTTCGAGGAGCGGCCCGACTACCAGGAGTACGAGAACAACCGCGAGGACCTGCGGCGACTGGGTGTCCCCGTACTCAACGACGTCGACCTCAGCCGGCCCGAGGCCGCCGGCCGCCTCAGCGGGGTCGGCCCGAACGCCAACATGCACTTCCAGATGCCGCGCGTGCCACGGGGAACTCCCGGTTACTCCACCCAGAAGCTCATCAGGGACACCGGCCGGCTGCCCGGGCGCGCCGGCCGCGACGACGTGACGGTGAGCGTCACCACGCCCCACCCGTCCAAGTACCCGAAGTCCGGAACGCACAACGGCTTCTACGGCATGGAGAACCGAAAGGGCGTGCCGGAGGGCATGAGGCTCGCCGGCGAGCACTCCGACGACGACGCGGACCTCGAGGAGTACGGCTACGGTCACCGGCAGTCCACGAAGGACGAGGGTGCCGCCGTGGCCGAACGCCGCAAGACCTACCGGATGGAGTCCGACCGGCGCAGCAACAGCCCCGAGGAGGATCCGGACCCTTCGTACCGCCGCAGGAGCAGGAGCCGCACGAGCCAGGCTCCGGCCCCCACCCGTCGGCGCAGGTCGAGCAGGCCGCCCCTGAGCACGACGGGCCGCCGCCCTCACGCCACCGCCCCCGTCAACTATGCCGCGGTGGAGGACGAGGACGACTACATCGGCAGTCAGCCCGAGATCAGCAGTCACCGGCGCCGCCGCGGCAGTGTCGCCCCCAGCTACGTCATCGACTCCGCGGACGAGGGGACGACGTCCCGCAGGAGGAGCCGTCGCTCCGCCGACGTGGGGGCCTTCGAGCCCGAACCCGAGCGGGAACGCAGCCGCAGCCGGCGTCGCAGACCGAGCCGGGCACCTTCCGGCATGAGCAGCAGCCGTCCCGTCGACATCGGCGACGCCGTCTCCTACGGCGCCGGACCGATCGACGCCGAGCCCCGGCGGGAACGCAGCCGCAGCCGCAGGCGCAGGCCGAGCCGGGCACCTTCCGGCAGGACGAGCGATCGCCCCGTCATCCTCGACGACGACGTCTCGTACGGAGCCGGACCGATCGACCTCGAACCCCGGCGGGAGCGAGGACGTAGTCGTCGGCCCTCGTCCTCCCGGACGCCTTTCATCACGGACAGCGGCCGTAGCACCTTCGCCCCCACCAGCTATGCCGAACCCGAATGGGAGGAGGACTTCCCGTACGACGCCGATCCGTTCGCTCCCGCGCCTTTCCGGGACCACAGCCGCCGGCGTAGGTGACCGACCGTCTGCCGGCAGTCCTTGCTCGCCAACACGCCCCGGAACGAGGGCCGTTCGAAGCCGCGCCCTTGGACGGCCCGGCTCGGGGAAGGCGAGCAGGTATGGACATCACGGCGTTCACGCATGGACGGCGATGGGCCGCACTGCTGGCGGTCGCCCCCCTGGTCGCGGCGTGCGGCGGGGACCCCGGCGCGCGACCGGACGGAGCACCCCCCGCCCTGGGGCAGGGAGCGCACCTGGTGATCACGACCGGGAACGGCGTGCGCCTGCGGCCGGCCGACGGCGACCGGGCGGTCACCGGTTCACAGACCGACAGCCGTTGGTCCCACCGTGACGACAACCGTGACGACATCTGGGTCCTCGACCTGTCCTGCCCGCAGCGCGAGGGGCACGACGACGGACCGTGCCCCCGCATGCCCGCGATCGGCGTCCCGGCGGGCGTCTTCGTCACGGTCACCGCCAGGAACGCGGGCATCGACGTGGCGGGCCTCTCGGCGGGGCTGGACCTGACCACCGTCAACGGGGACGTGTCGGTCACCCGGTCGGGCCTGAGCGACGCCACCGTCCGCCTGGCGACGCGGAACGGCTCCGTGCGCGCCGGGACCCTGCGTTCGGCGGACCTGCACGCCGAGACCGTCAACGGGGACGTGACGCTCGGCAGCGCCACCTCACCGTCCCGTCTCACCGCCTCCACGACCAACGGTTCGGTACGGGTGGCGCTGCCGCACGGCGCACCCGCCTACGACGTCGACGCCGCGACGCGGAACGGCAGGACCTCGGTCGCCGTCCCCTCCGCCACGGAGGCGAACGGGCACGACATGACGCTGTCCACCGTCAACGGTGACGTCACCGCCACGCGCGGATGACCTTTCCTACGGGTGCTCCCCCGGCCCCTCGGCGTTCGAGGCGAAACGGGTGGGCGAGAGAGCGGTGTCCTCCTCGCCCGGCTCCAGCAGGGTGGCGGCGGCGCCGACGATGAGACGGTCCGGTTCGCCGACGGCGTCGGCGTCCTTCGCCGCGTAGTCGATGCGCGCGAGGAGACTGCGCATCGCTTCCAGGCGCGCCCTGCGCTTGTCGTTGCTCTTCACGACGGTCCACGGCGCGTGACCGGTGTCGGTGGCACGGAACATGTGGATCTTCGCCGTGGTGTAGTCGTCCCAGCGGTCGAGCGAGTCGATGTCCGTGGGCGAGAGCTTCCACTGGCGCACCGGGTCCACCTGGCGGATGGCGAAGCGCGTGCGCTGTTCGGCGCGGGATACGGAGAACCAGAACTTCACCACGATGATCCCGTCGTCGACGAGCATCCGCTCGAAGTCCGGGCACTGCCTGAGGAAGAGTTCGTACTCGGACTGGGTGCAGAAGCCCATGACTCGTTCGACTCCGGCCCGGTTGTACCAGGAACGGTCGAAGAAGACGAGCTCGCCGGGCGCCGGCAGGTGGGCCACATAGCGCTGGAAGTACCACTGGCCCCGCTCGCGGTCCGTGGGCTTGTCCAGGGCCACGATGCGCGCGCCACGGGGGTTGAGGCGCTCGGTGAAGCGCTGGATGGTGCCGCCCTTGCCGGCCGCGTCCCGACCCTCGCAGACCACGACGACCCGCGCGCCGGTGTCCTTCGTCCACCGCTGCAGCTTGAGCATCTCGATCTGCAGGATGCGCTTGATCCGTTCGTACTCCTTGCGCCGGATCTTGCGGTCGTACGGGTAGTTCTCGCGCCAAGTCTTGATCGGCCTGCCCGCTTCGTCCAGCAGGATCGGCTGCTCCGGCCTGCTGGTGTCGACGGTCAGGCCGTGCAGCAGCTGCTTCTCCAGCCGGTCACGGTCCACGGAACCAAGCCTGTCACCAGCTCGCGCCCCGCGCCAACAGGTGGCGCAGGGCGGGGCCGCCTTGTACAGCGGGTCGTCGCTGATGTCGGTGGCCGGCCCTCGCCGGCCTTGGCCTCGACCTGATGTTCTTGAAGCCGAGGCGCTCGACGAAGTCGACCCGCCCGGTGCCGGGCCCCTGCTTGTCGCCCCCGGGACGGGACGCGCCGGCGAGCATAAGTAAGGTGAGCCTAACAGTGCCAGGTCAGCGGTCCGCTGCTGTGCCCCCGCGAGGTACGGAGAATCCCTTGTCGAACGCCGCGCCCGTGGCAGCCACCGCCGACGCGCCCGTTTCCGGCGGCGACCCCCTGGCCGGGGCGGTACCCCTGCGGTCGGCGGAGCAGCTGCGCGAGATCCTCGGTACGCCGTGGCCGCTCGTCATCGACAAGGTCCACGACGAGCTCACCGAGGACGACCTGGGCCTCCTGGCCCGTGCGCCGTTCTGCGCGGTGTCGACCTCCGACGCCGACGGCAACTGCGACACCTCTCCTCGCGGCGGCGAGCCGGGCTTCACGCGGGTCCTGGACTCGCGCACGCTCGCCCTGCCCGACCTGCCGGGCAACCGCCGCGGCGACAGCTTCCACAACATCCTGTCCAACCCGCACGTCGGCCTGCTCTACCTGATACCCGGCGTGATGACCGTCCTGCGGATCAACGGCCGCGCCCGCATCCTCACGGACGCGCCCTTCTTCGAAGAGATGACGGTGAAGGGACGGCGCCCGGACCTGGCCCTGGTCGTGGAGATCGACGAGATCTATCTGCACTGCCCGGCCTCGCTCAAGCGCTCGGGCGTGTGGGCGCCGCAGACCTGGGAGGGCGCGGCCGGGAAGGCCTAGCCCTTCCCGGCCGGAGAACCCGTCCCGGCCGGAGAACGGAGGATCTAGAACCCGCCGCCGTCGAAGCCTCCGCCGCCCCCGAAGCCGCCGCCTCCGAAGCCACCGCCGTCGCCGAAGCCGCCGCCTCCGAAGCCGGAGGAGTCGAAGTCGGAGCCGGAGACGTCGCCGCCGCCCCAGTCGCCTCCCCCGCCTCCGCCGAAGTCACCGCCGCCGTACTCCGCCGCGTAGGCCGGGGTGGAGAGCATCGAGCCCAGCACGGTGCCGACCAGCAGGCCCGGGAGCAGGCCGCCGCCGAAGTAGCCGCCGGCCCAGGGGCCGTAGGCCGGGCCCGCCTCCCAGTAGGGGCGGCGTCGCCCGTCGCCGACGTCGACCGTGCGGCTCATGGGGTCCTCGCCCTCGCGCAGCCGGACCTCGTCGGCGCCGCAGACCGGGACCTCGCGGGCCGCGCCGCCGGACGGCGTCCACCGGACGTCCGCGACCGAGGGCCCGTGGCGCGGGTCGAAGAAGCAGGGTGGGCGGCGCGCCGGAAGTGCGCGGCGCTTGCGGCGGGCCTCCAGGACGGCGAGGGAGAAGCGGCCGTCCTCCAGGGCCTTGGTGACCCCGCGTACGTCGGAGGGGTGGTGGGCGTTGCCCATGCGGGATTTGGCGTCCTCGTAGGAGTCGAGCGCGCGCTCGTAGTCGATGCGCATCGCGTCGTCGGCTCCCTTCTCGCCGGGATGGAAGTCCAGCCGGTCCAGGGTTTCGCCGTAGGCGGTGATGTCCTCGTCGACGACGACCCGGAGCTTCTCCAGAGCCGCCTGCTCTTCCTCCTCCTTGCGCTTCCTGTTGCGGCGGGCGACCGCGAACGCGGTGCCTCCGCCCACAAGGACCAGCCCTCCGAGGACGACCAGGCCGGTTACCGGTGCGCCGTTCACGGCGCCGTCGTCGGCGCCGCCGCCGCCGGACCAGGATGCCGGGGCGCTTCCCTTGGCCTGGTCGACGGCCCGGTCGACGAAGGCGTTGAGCTGGGTAGCGGCATCGGTGTCCGTGCCGGGTGCCTTCACGGCGGTGGTGAGGTTCTCGACGGCCCGGGTCGGCATCACCTGCGGGTCGGCGCCCGCGTCGAAGCCGTCGCCGAGGCGGACCGCGTAGACACCGGTGACTCCGGTGTCGGTGCGCAGATTCTGCAGGAGGTTCTCGGGCGGGTACTGGGACGTCGCGGGCAGCACGGCCACGAAGACCGGCTTGTCGGCGTCCTTGATCTTCTTCTCCAGGGCGGCCTCCTGGGACGCCGAGAGCTGACCGGACGCCGCCGGGTCGACGTACACGGGGCCCTGGCGCAGGGCGCTCGCCGCGTCGTCGATCGTGGAGGGGGCGGCCTGGGCAGCGGGGGTCATCGCCAGCACAGCCGCCGAAAGTATCAGCAGCAGGCAGGCCCACAGGGGAGCGAACAGCCTCTTCCGCATACTCCGAAAGTAACCCGAACGGGCGACAAATGCGTCGCCCGCCCGGGTTCCGTTTCTGTTGTTACGCGGCGCGGTACGCCGTGCGCAGCTTCGCCACCGCACCGGTCAGATCACCGGTGAGCAACAGATGGTCGGCCTCGGCGAACGGCTTGGACACCGCCGCGGTCAGCTTTCCGCCGGTCCTCTGCTGGACCAGGAGCCTCGCCCGGTCCACGATCTCCTTGCCCGCCGCGGTCTTCCCGAGGCCCGCCCGCTCGGCGAGCTGCGCGGCGACGGCCAGACCGGTGAGAGCGGCTTCGCCGCCCGACGGGGCCTTCTTCAGGGTGGTCAGTCCCCAGCCGTACGGGAACTGCGGGTCGTACGTCGCGTCGCCGACGTTGATCGGCAGCTGCGACTCGGACTTCGGCCAGGTCACCGGGAGCTGTCCGGTGAAGGCCCGCTTCCCGTAGAGGACGTCGGCGACGCCGTCGCCCTCGGTGCCCGGCAGCCAGGAGGCGACCAGGGCGTCGATGTCGCCGAGGCGGTCCCCGATGAGCTGGGGGCGGCCGGAGACGACGAGGACCGCGCACTTCATGGCGGCGCAGACCGTGTCGACGGCCGCCTTGTCGGCGTCGGTGAGCTCCAGGTCGTGGCCGTTGCCGACGTCTCCGATGCCCTCGGCGTACGGCTTCTCGCCGACGACCACGACTCCGACGTCGTACCCCTCGGTCGGGGCGGAGGCGTCCTTGGAGAAGGTGGCCGAGGAGGTGTTCTTCTCGATGCCCTTCAGGATCGTCGTACCCGTGGTGGTGGCACCGGAGGCACCCTGCCAGCTGACGGTCCAGCCGCCGGCCTGGTTGCCGAGGTCGTCCGCGTTGGAGCCGGCGACGTAGACCTTCTGCGACGCCTTGAGCGGAAGCACCGAGCCGTCGTTCTTCAGCAGCACCTGGGACTTGGCGGCTGCCTCACGGGCGACCGCGCGGTGCTGCGCCGAGCCGACGTCGTCCAGGTTCGACGTGTCGGCGTACGGCTTCTCGAAGAGGCCGAGGCGGAACTTCTGGGTGAGGATCCGGGACACCGCGTCGTCTGTCCGGGCCTGGCTGATCCGGCCCGCGGTGACCTCGTCCTGGAGCGTCTTCGTGAAGTCCTGGTACGCGGTCGGGACCATGATCATGTCGAGCCCGGCGTTGACCGACGTACGGACGTCGCTGGCGTAGTCACCGGGGATCTGGTCGATGGCCTGCCAGTCGCTGATGACGAAGCCCTCGAAGCCCATCCGGTCCTTGAGCACACCGTTGATCATTTCAGCGTTGGCGTGCATCTTCACCGGACCGGCGTCGTCGCCGAGGATGTCCAGCGAGGAGTACGACGGCATGACCGTGCCGACGCCCCGCTTCACGGACTCGGCGAACGGTGCGAGGTGGACGGCTTCGAGCTCCTGGCGCGTGACCTTCGTGACGCCCTGGTCGATGGTGTACGAGCCCGTGGTGGAGGAGCCGAACTCCGTGCCGCCGTCGCCGACGAAGTGCTTGGCGCTGGCCAGCACCTTGTCGTTGCGGTCTAGGTCCTTGCCCGACGGACTGCCCTGCATGCCGGTGATGACCGTCTCCATGGCCTCGACCAGGGCGGGGTCCTCGCCGTACGCCTCGTAGGAACGGCCCCAGCGCTCGTCACGGGTGACACAGACACAGGGGGCGAAGTCCCACGGGATGCCCGTGGCGCGGACCTCGTTCGCGGTGACGGCGCCCGTCTTCTCGGCCAGCTTCGGGTCACGGCCCGCGCCGATGCCGATGTTGTGCGGCAGGATCGTCGAACCGATCACATTGTTGTGGCCGTGCACCGCGTCCACGCCGTAGATCAGCGGGATCTGGAAGCGGGTGGCCTGTGCGCGCAGCTGGTAGGCGTCCACCATCTTCGCCCACGCCTCGGGCGTGTTCGGCGTGGGTACGGAACCCCCGCCGGAGAGCAGTGAGCCGAGGTCGTACGTGGCGATGTCGCCCTGCGACTTCAGCGCGTTGCGCTCGGCCTGCGTCATCTGGCCGGCCTTCTCGGCCGGGGACATGCGCGCCAGCAGGTCGGCGACGCGCTTCTTCACCGGGAGCTTCGCGTTCTGGTAGGGCAGCCCGTGGGCGTCGATGACGACCTGGGGGTTCTCCTTGGGCGCCTTGGCACCGGTGACGGTGAGCTCCAGCGGGATCGTCTCCGCCGACTCCGCCCCCTTGTCCTTGGCTGTGGCCACGGAGACGGTGTGCGTGGTCCCGGAGGCGGTGCCCGCGGGGAAGGTGTGGGTGCCGGTGACCGGTGTGTAGTCCTTGCCGGAGTCGGCGCTGCCGCCCTTGGTCGTGTACGCGACCGTGACGGGCTCCTCGATGGGGACGGAGCCGGTGGTGGCGACGGAGATCTTGATGTCCGCCGTGCCGCCCTCCTTGACCGGGTGCACGGCGGAGTCGACGACGACACTCGACTTCAGGGCCGGGTCGGCCTTGCCGTACAGCTCGACGGCGTCCATGGCGAAGGAGCCGGGGGCGCCGGTCGGGAGGGTCAGCGCGTAGCCCCACATCTCGTTCAGGCCGAGGACCTGGTCGATGCCGCCGACGGGCTGGTAGTCGGCCCGGTAGACGAAGTCCGCGAAGGGGATCTCGACCTGGTGCCAGCCCTCCCAGTCGTCGGTGAAGGAGGTGGTCCACAGCTCGGAGGCGCCGCCGTTGGCTCCGCCGTCCTTGATCTCGAAGTTGATCCGCTTGCCCGAACCGGGCGGCAGGGGCGCGGTGTTCTGGCCATACCACCAGAAGCGGATGCCCTTGTGGGCCGTCCAGTCCTTCGGGGGCTGGTCGACGGCGAACTCATGGCTGAGTCCGCCCCAGGCGCTGATGTCGTAGGTGCCCTGGAGCACCTTGTCGCCTTCGGGGGCGTCCGCGCGCTCCTCGAACTTCAGGGCGGGGTGGTCGTCCGCGTCGCCGCCCCAGGTGAACAGGGAGTCGGCGGGCGGGTTGCCGAAGGGGACCTCGCCCTCGAAGCGGTCGACGAGGACGGGTGCGGGGTCCTCGGCGTCGGCCGCCGCGCTGGGGACGGCCCCGGCGAGGAGTGAGGCGAGGACGGTGGCTGCGGCGAGCGCGGCGGTCGCCGGTCTCGCGCGGTGGCGTGCGCGGGCGTGCGGTGTACGGGGCATGTGCGGCTCTTCTCTGCTCCGGTGGCCGGTGGTCGGGGTTACTTCTGCTCGACCCGCACCCAGTCGATCTCCGCCTTGATGCCGCCCTGGGCGACGCGGTCGACGCTGGACTGCGGGAGACCCCAGTAGGGCTGGGTGACCTTGTTCCAGCCGGCGGGATAGGCGCCGCCGAGGGCAAGGTTGAGGATCACGTACTGGTTGTGGTCGAAGACCCACTTGCCGCGGGTCGACTCCAGCTTCTGGCGGGAGGTCTGCTGGACGACGCGGTCGTCGACGGTGAAGGTCATGCCCTCGGGCGTCCACTCGACGCCGTAGGTGTGCCACTGGTCGGCACGGCCGCCGTTCGGGTACGTCTGCTGCCTGCCGATGTTGCCGTCGGCGGAGTACCCGGGGCCGTGCAGGGCGGAGCTGGTCCAGTCGCCGTAGCCGATGTTCTCCATGATGTCCGTCTCGCCGGAGCCGGGCCAGGAGACCGCCGGGTCGTCGACGTCGCTGCCCAGCATCCAGAAGGCCGGCCAGTACCCGTCGCCGACGGGCAGCTTCATACGGGCGCTGACCTTGCCGTAGGTGAAGTCGAACTTCGTGTTGGTGTCGACGCGGCCCGAGGTGAAGTCGAACGTGCCGTTGGGCGTGGAGGTGCAGCCCTTGCAGTACTTCGACTCCAGGACCAGGGCGCCGTTCTCGGTCCGGATGTTGGCGGGCGAGTCGACGTACGCCTGGGACTCGCCGTTGACCGGGCCCATCTCCGTACCGGTGCGCACGACACGCCACTTGGAGCGGTCGAGGCCCGATCCGGTGAAGTCGTCGAAGAACTTCGTGGTGTACGCGCCGCCGGGGTTCTTGGGCAGGGCCGGGTAGGCGGCGTTCGCGCTGCCGCCGGTGCCCCACACCTGGAACTCGTAGAGGGAGTAGCCGAACTGGGCGGTGGAGGGCGCCGGGTTGTAGAAGGAGCGGCGCTCCTTGCCGAGCATCCGGACGTAGCGGCCGGTGGCGGGTGCGGACAGGGTGATCGTGTCGTGGCGGCCCACGGCGTCGCCCGGCGACTTCACGTCGGCGCGTCTGGCGGCGACCTCGGAGGCGGACGGGCGGTGCACCGTGCGCCAGGTCCTGTTGTCGTCGGAGACCTGGATCTCGTAGTCGACGGCGTAGGCGGCCTCCCAGTACAGGTCGAGGCTGCTGATGGTGGAGGTGGCGCCGAGGTCGACGCCGACCCAGCGGCTCGCGTTCCAGTCGGAGGACCAGCGGGACCGGTCGGCCTTGAGGTCGGCGGGCCAGCCGCCGTCGGTGATGTAGGCGGGTGAGTTGCCCGCGTGCTGGTAGAGGTTGCCGAGGGCGGGGTGGTTCAGGGCGAGGTTGGCGCGGGTCGTCGACGCGGGCGCCGGCTCGCCGCCGTACACCTGGAAGGAGAAGAGGGAGTAGCCCCAGGCGGTGGCTCGCTCCACCCCGCGCATCCGGACGTAGCGGCCGGTGACCTCCTGCGGGTAGGTGTGGGCGGTGACGGTGCCGCCGGTGCCCTCCGTCTCGGTGTAGAAGGGCGTCCAGTTCGTGCCGTTCCTCGGAGACCTCCAGGACGTATTGCTTGCCGTAGGCGGCCTCCCACTCCAGCTTCACCTGGTTGATGCGGATCGTGGCGCCCAGGTCGATCCGTATCCAGGCGTCGTCGGCGAAGTCGCTGGACCAGCGGGTGGCGGCGTCGCCGTCGGCCGCGGCCCCCGGGGCGACTCCGGCGTTCTCGCTGCCGGACGCGGTGACCGCGCCGGGGTCCGCGGTGTAGGCGGACGCCGCTCTGTCGGTGTCCCAGGCCGCCGCGGCGGCTCTCACCGCGGGGTCGGGGGCGGGGGCCGCGAGGGCCATGGGCGTGGCGAGGGCGATCAGGGCGGCGGTCGTGGCGAACAACGTCGTACGAGAGGGCATGTGGGGGTGCTCCGATACGGGTCAGTCGGTGCGGGATTCACGGGTGAGGCGGATCGTGTCGCGGTACCACTTGGCGCTGTCCTTGAGCGTCCGCACCTGCGTGTCGTAGTCGACGCGGACGATGCCGAACCGCTTGTCGTAGCCGTAGGCCCACTCGAAGTTGTCCATGAGGGACCAGGCGAAGTAGCCCCGGACGTCGGCGCCCTGCCGGCGTGCCTCGGCCACGGCCTCGATGTGGTCGGCGAGATAGGCGGTGCGGTCGGTGTCGGGCACGGAGCCGTCCGCGGCGACGGTGTCGTCGAAGGCGGCGCCGTTCTCCGTGATGACGGTCGGCAGCGCGTAGTCGCGCTGGAGACGCGTCAGCAGGTGGGTGAGCTCGGTGGGGGTGATCTCCCAGTCCATGGCGGTGCGCGGCAGGTCGCGCTCGACCCCGCGGACGACGGGGAGGCCGTCGGCGTCGGTCGGCGATCCGTCCTCGGTGACTCCGGAGAACAGGGCGCCCCGGTAGAAGTTGACGCCGAGGACGTCGAGGGGGGTGGCGATGGCTTCCAGGTCGCCGTCCCGCACGCGCAGCTCGATGCCCTGGGCCGCGAGGTCGTCGACGACGTCCTGCGGGTAGCTCCCGTGGACGATCGGGTCGAGGTAGAGGCGGGTGCCCATGCCGTCGGCGCGGCGGCAGGCCTCCCGGTCGGCCTCGCTGCCGGTCTCCGGGGTGGCGGTGCCGAGGTTGAGGGTGATGCCGAGTTCGAGCGGGCGGGTCCCCGCCGCCTCGCGCATCTGCCGGGCGGCGAGGCCGTGGCCCAGGAGCAGGTGGTGGACGGCGCCCATGGCGTCGCCCATGTCGCTGCGGCCCGGGGCGTGCGCCCCGTAGGCGTATCCGAGCATCGCCGAGCACCACGGCTCGTTCAGCGTCGTCCAGTGTTCGACCCGGTCGCCGAGCGCCTCGTAGGCGAGCATGGCGTACTCGGCGAACCGCAGGGCGGTGTCCCGGACGGGCCAGCCGCCCGCGTCCTCCAGCTCCTGCGGCAGGTCCCAGTGGTAGAGCGTGATCCAGGGGGTGATGCCCCTGCCCTGGAGCTCGTCGACGAGCCGCTTGTAGAAGTCGAGGCCCTTGGCGTTGGCGGGGCCCCGGCCGCCCGGCTGGATGCGCGGCCAGGCGAGCGAGAAGCGGTAGGTGTCGACACCGAGGCCGGCGATCAGCTCCACGTCCTCCGGCATCCGGTGGTAGTGGTCGCAGGCCACGTCGCCGTGCTCCGCGTGGTGCACGGCGCCCGGGACCCGGCAGAAGGTGTCCCAGATGGAGGGGGTGCGGCCGTCCTCGGAGGCGGCGCCCTCGATCTGGTACGAGGAGGTGGCCACGCCCCAGCGGAAGTCCGCGGGGAGTCCCTGGACGGCGGCGGGCTGCAGGCTGCTGCGGGGCGTGACGAGATTCATGGGTCTCCGTAACTCCGGGTGTGCTGTGGGGTGGTGAGCGGTGGTGCGTCGGTCAGTGGTGCAGCCAGCAGGCGGCTTCGCGGTCCTGGCCGGCGTCCGGCGGGGCGAGGACCGGGACCCGCTGCGCGCACGGTTCGAAGGCCTTGCCGCACCGGGGGTGGAAGGCGCAGCCCGAGGGCATCGCGGACAGGTGCGGGGGTGAGCCGGGGATGCCGGTGAGCTCGCGCCGGGGGCCGTGCAGCGCGGGGAAGGAGTGCAGCAGGCCCTCGCTGTAGGGGTGGCGGGGGTCGCGGTAGATCTCGGCGGCTCCCGCCTGCTCCACGATCCGCCCGCCGTACATGATGGCGATCCGGTCGGAGAACTCGATGAGCAGCGAGATGTCGTGGGTGATGAACACGACGGAGAAGGAGAGACGCTCGCGCAGCTCCACCAGCTTGCGCAGGATCTGCCGCTGCATGACGACGTCCAGCGCGGTGGTGGGCTCGTCCATGATGACGATCTCGGGTTCCAGGGCGAGCGCCATCGCGATCATCACGCGCTGGCGCATGCCGCCCGAGAGCTGGTGCGGGTAGGCGACGAGCCGGTCGGCGGAGATGCCGACGAGGTTCAGCAGCTCCTCGGCCCGCGCGGTCCGCTCGGCGGCCCGCATGCCGGGGCGGTGCGCGGTGAGCACGTCGGTGAGCTGGCTGTGGACGGTGTGCACCGGGTTCAGCGAGTTCATCGCTCCCTGGAACACGATCGACAGCTCCTGCCAGCGGAAGGCTCGCAGCTCGTCCGGGCTCAGGGCGAGGATGTCGACGGCCTCACCGCCCGGCCGGTGGTAGTGCACGTCGCCCCCGGTGATCACCCCGGGCGGGGAGAGCAGCCGGGTGACGGCGTACGCCAGCGTGGACTTGCCCGAGCCCGACTCGCCCGCCAGACCGAGGACTTCACCGCGGTGCAGGGTGAGGTCGATGTCCCGCAGCGCGCGGACGCCGGTCGCGCCGGTGCCGTAGTCGACGTTCAGGCCGCTGATGGTGAGGATCGGCTCGGCGGTCATGCGCTGTGCTCCTTGCTGGACTTGCCGGGCGATTCGGGGGCGCCGGACGGTGTCGGCACACCGGACGGCCGGGTCACGCCGTCGCGGACCACCGGGGTGAACGCGGGCGGCTCGGACGCGCCGGGCGACCGGGTCCCGGCGGTGCGGACCACGGGGGTGAAGCCGACCCGCATCCGGACCTTCCGGGAGGAGCCCGTCGCGGTGCGCAGGCGCGGGTTGACGAACTCGTCGATGCCGAAGTTGATGAGGGCGAGCGCCGTGCCCAGCAGCGCGATGCACAGGCCGGCCGGGACGAACCACCACCAGGCGCCCTGGGCCAGGGCCTGGTTGGACTGTGCCCAGAAGAGCACCGTCCCCCAGTTCCAGTGGGAGATGTCGGCCACGCCGATGAAGGCGAGGGTGATCTCCGAGAGGACCGCGAAGATGACGGTGCCGACGAATCCGGACGCGATGACGGCGGTGAGGTTCGGCATCACCTCGAACAGGATGATCCGCCAGGTCGACTCACCGGTGGCGCGGGCGGCCTCCACGTAGTCGCGGCGCCGGAGCGACAGGGTCTGGGCGCGCAGCACGCGTGCCCCCCAGGCCCATGAGGTGAGGGCGATGACGACGGCTATCAGCATGTCCCCGGTGTCCTCGACGAAGCTCGCGATGATGATGATCAGCGGCAGGCCCGGGATGACGAGGAAGATGTTGGAGAGCATCGAGAGGATCTCGTCGGCGGCTCCGCCGAGGAACCCCGCGCTGACCCCGATGAGCACGGACAGCACGGTCGCCAGGATGCCGGCGAGGAATCCGACGAGCAGCACGCCGCGGGTTCCGACCAGGATCTGGGAGAGGACGTCCTGCCCGGTCTGGGTCGTCCCGAACCAGTGGTCGGAGGACGGCGGTTGCAGCAGCTGGTCGCTCATCGCGTCCGGGTCGTACGGGGCGAGCCAGGGGCCGGCCACGGCGAGGATCAAGAAGAACGCGAGGATCAGCAGCCCGGTGCGGGTCTTCCCTCCGCGCAGGAAGCGGAACCTGACCCGGCCGGCCGCGGCGGGGGTGGGCGGGTCGTCCAGTACGGCGACGTCGGTGGCGGTGACGGACACAGTCGTCATGCCTCCTTACGAGTGCGGGGGTCGAGGAGGGCGTAGGCCATGTCGGCCAGCAGGTTCGCGGCGAGCACGGAGAGCGTGATGATCAGGAAGACGCCCTGCATGAGCGGGTAGTCCTTGGCTCCGACGGCCTGGAAGAGCTGGTAGCCGATGCCCGGGTAGGAGAAGACCATCTCGACCAGCAGGGTGCCGCCGACGATGAAGCCCAGCGAGAGGGCGAAGCCCGAGATGTTCGGCAGGACGGCGTTGCGTGCGGCGTAGGAGAACATCACCCGCCGCTCGGAGAGCCCCTTGGCCTGCGCGACCATGACGTAGTCCTCCGAGGAGACCGTCACCATCATGTTGCGCATGCCGAGGATCCACCCGGCGATTGCGCTCAGGACGATCGTCACGCCGGGGAGCACCCCGTGGTAGAGCGCGCTGGAGATGAACGGCCAGTCGAAGGCCGGGACCAGGGAGTTGTCGTACCCTCCGGCGGCCGGGAAGATCTGCCACTTCACCGCGAACACCGCGATGGCGATGAGGCCCAGCCAGAAGTACGGGATGGCCGAGATGAAGGTGGTCACGGGCAGCAGCCCGTCCAGCCAGGAGCCGCGCCGCCAGCCGCTGTAGACGCCGATGCCGGTGCCGAGCAGGAAGCTGATCATGGTGGTGATCCCGACCAGGGCGAGCGTCCAGGGCAGCGACTGGGAGATCACCTCGCCGACCGGGGTCGGGAAGAAGGTGAAGGAGAGCCCGAGGTCGCCGTCGAGCAGGTGCGACCAGTAGTCGGTGTACTGCGACCAGATGGACTGGTTCTCGTCGAGTCCGAACAGCGCCTTCAGCGAGGCGATGGCGGTGGTGTCGAGCTGCCCCTGGTAGCGGCTCATCAGGGCGTCGACGGGGTCGCCCGGCATCATGCGCGGGATCAGGAAGTTGATGGTGATGGCGGCCCACGCCGTGACCGCGTAGAAGGCGAACCGCTGGAGGATGTACTTCACTTCGCTGCTCCCTCGGCGGTGGTGCCGTCGTACAGCCAGCAGGCGGCCCACTGGCCGTCGGCCAGGTCGAAGCGCGGCGGCAGCTCGGTGCGGCAGCGCTCCATGGCCTTCGGGCAGCGGGGGTGGAAGCGGCAGCCGGCCGGCGGGGCGATCAGGGAGGGCGGCTCGCCGCTCCCGGTCTCCTCCTGCGCCTCGGTGTCCGCCACCCGGTCGGGGTCCGGCGCGGAGGCGATGAGCAGCTGGGTGTAGGGGTGCGCGGGGTGCTGGGTGACGGTCTCGCTGTCACCGCCCTCGACGATCCGGCCGGCGTACATCACCAGGGTCGTGTCCGCGAAGTAGCGGGCGGACGCGATGTCGTGGGTGATGTAGAGGATCGCCAGGTGCAGGCGCTCCTTGAGGTCGCGGAGCAGGTTGAGGACCCCGAGCCGGATCGACACGTCCAGCATCGACACCGGCTCGTCGGCGAGCAGCACCTGGGGGTCGGCGCCGAGCGCGCGCGCGATCGCGACGCGCTGGCGCTGCCCTCCCGACAGCTCGTGCGGGAACTTCTCCAGGTACTGATGAGGAGGAGTCAACTGGACGCGTTCCAGCAGAGCCGCCAGGTTGGTCTCCAGTTCCGCGTCCCCGCTCCCCGCCCGGCCGTGGATCTTCAGGGCGCGGGTCAAGTGGTAGCGCACGGTGTGCACCGGGTTGAGCGAGGCGAAGGGGTCCTGGAAGATCAGCTGGACCTGCTTGACGTATCTACGGAAGGACCGGCCACGCCCGGCCTTCACCGCCGTGCCGCCCAGCTCGATCTCCCCCGCGGTGAGCGGGTACAGCTGGGCGAGCAGCCGTGCGACGGTGGATTTGCCCGAGCCGGACTCCCCCACCAGAGCCGTGACGGTGCCGCGCCGGAGCTTCAGCGAGACGTCGTCGACGGCGTGGACGGTACGGCGGCTGCGGGCGAGGAGGTCCTTGCCGGTGCGCCGTACGGGGAAGTGCTTGGTGACTCCGCGTGCTTCGAGCACCACATCCGTCGTGGTGCGCACGTCTTCGGACTGTTCGGTGGTCATGGCCGGTTCTTCCCGTGCTTACTTGGCGGGCTTCAGGTTCAGCACGACTTCCAGCGCGTCCGGCTGGGTGTGCTGCGGGGCTGCGTAGGGGTCCTCCTCGGTCGGCCAGCCCACCCAGTTCTTCGTGGAGTACTCGGCACCGATGGGGGCCGCGGCCGTCGGGATGACCGGCGCCTGCTCGACCATGATCTTCTGGAGGGAGTTCATGGCCTTGGTGCGCGTCGCGTCGTCCGTGGCGTTGGCGTACTCCTTCAGCGCGGCGGTGGCCTCGGGGCTCTTGAAGCGGCCGAAGTTGCCGAGCTGGGAGGGCTTGCCGATGGGCTGGAGGATCGCCCCGTCCATGATGTTCTGGTACATGTCGTAGGGCGTGGCGCCACTGTTGGTCCAGTGCAGGGTGGCGTCGAAGTTGCCGGCGGCGACGTCGTTGGTCCAGGCCTCGGCGGTCTGGGTCTTGACCTTGGCCTCGATGCCCAGCTGCTTGATGTTGTCCTTGATGATCGAGAGCCCGGTGATGTAGTCGTTCCAGCCGGCCGGGTCGGTGAAGGTCAGCTCGACGGGCTTGCCGCTCGGGTCCTTGAGGACGCCACCGCTGAGCTTGAAGCCGGCGTCCTTGAGCAGCGCCTTGGCGCCGTCCACGTCGGGCTTCGTGGTGGCGCTCTTGTACTCCGGGGCGAGGAACGGGTCACCGGCGGGCAGGGGGATGCCGGTCGGGTTGCTGATCTCCGGGTAGAGCGTGGCCTGTGCCTGCACGTGGATCGCGTTGCGGTCGACGACCATGGCCATCGCCTTGCGCAGCGCCGGGTTGTCGAACGGCTTGCGGGCGGTGTTGAACCAGAGGCCGTGGATGCCGAGCCCCGAGGGGAACCAGAGCTTGTGGTTCTTCGTGTCCTTGGCGACGTACAGCTGCTTGTAGTTCGGCATGAAGACGAACGACCACTCGAGCTTGCCGTTGGCCAGGGCCGTGGTCGCGGCGCTGTTGTCGTTGTACGTGCTGTAGCGCAGCTCCTTGACCTTGGTCTTGCCCTTCCAGTAGGTGGGCGTGGCGGTCAGGGTGGTGGTCTGCGGGGTGAAGGTCTTCAGCTTGTACGGGCCGGATCCGACCGGGGTGCGGTTGGGCCAGGTCTCCGGGTTCTCGACCTTCTCCCAGATGTGCTTGGGCACGACGTAGGTCGTGATGATCTTGTTCTGGTTGACGAACTGGGAGTCCTTGAAGGTCAGGACGACCTTCTTGCCCTCGACCGCGACGCCGTCGTACGGGATGCCGTTGCCGTTGAGCGCCGGGTGCTTCTTCAGCAGTTCGAAGGTGAAGGCGACGTCCTCGGCGGTCAGCGGCTTCCCGTCGGCCCACTTGGCCCGCTCGTCGAGGGTGAAGGTGAGCTTGGTGAAGTTGGACTCCCAGTCCCACGCGGTCGCGAGCCAGGGGTCCGCCTTGTCGGTGGGGCGGATCTGGTTGGTCATCGCCAGCGGCTCGTAGATCATGTACCGGTAGCCGAGCGTGGCGCTCGCGGAGGTGGCGAGGAACGGGTTGCTGTTGTTCGTCTGCGGCCCGTCGGGCTTCCCGAGGTTCAGTACGCCGGAGGCGCCGGCTCCGCCCCCCTTGTTGGCGCCCGAGTTGGCGGACGAGCAGCCCGCGGCGAGCGCGACCACGGCGGTGGCGACTGAGAGCGCTCTCAGAGTGTGACGACGGCGTACGGACATGGCGACTCCAGGAGGACTGCGGGTCTGGGAGATCCGGTGGTGTGGACAGCGCTCGACGCGCCGGGGCGGGTGGTGCGGGTGCCGGGTGCGGCTGGTTCGGGGATGCGGACGGATGACCGGCGGGGCCGGGTCCGTTACGGCGCCGAGTGGCGCACGACCAGTTCGGTGGGCAGCACGACCGGTCCGTCCGGTACGGCGGTGCCGCCGAGGTGGGAGAGCAGCAGGCGGGCCGCCGCCACACCCATCTGCCGGGTGGGCTGGTGCACGGTGGTCAGCGGCGGTTCGGTGTGTTCGGCCATCGGGATGTCGTCGAAGCCGACCACCGCGATGTCGTCGGGAACGCGGCGGCCGGCGGCTCTCAGGGCCCGCAGGACCCCGGCAGCGCTGATGTCGTTGAGGGCGAAGACGGAGTCGAACTCCGTCCCGGCGGCCAGGAGTTCCTCCACGACGAGACGCCCTCGGCGTTCCGTGAAGTCCCCGTCCACGACCAGCTCGGTGGGCAGGACCGAGCGGAAGCCCGCGAGCCGGTCGCGTACGCAGCCGAAATGCTGCGGGCCGGTGACGACCAGCGGCCTGGTGCGCCCCGCCGCTCGCAGATGACGGGCGGCGGACGCACCTCCCTCGTGATTGGTGGTCACGACGGAGGGGAATTCGGGGTGGTGGCCCCGGTCGTCGATCAGGACGATCGGCAGCCCGGAGCGGTGCAGTTCGGTGAGCTGGTCGAGCGTGTTCTCCGGTTCGACGACGACGAGCCCGTCGAAGGCGCGCGCCGACACCTGGGTGGTGAAGCGCTTGACGGACTCCGCCCCCCGGGTGCAGGTGAAGAGCAGCAGCCCGTAGTCGGCGGCCTCGACCGTGTCGACGATCCCCTGGAGCACCTCACCCATCCACGGCCAGGTGAACGACGGCACCAGCAGGCCCACCGTACGACTGCGGCCACGCGCCAGCCCGACGGCGCCGGAGCTGGGTACGTAGCCGAGGCCTGCGATCACTTCACGAACACGGGCGGCCGTCGAACCGTCCACTTCGCCCTTGAGGTTGATGACCCGGGACACGGTCGTCTTGCTGACGCCGGCCTCGCGGGCGACATCGGCGATGGTGACACGCAACGGGGCCTCCAGGGACAAGGCGGGACAGAGGGTCGGACGGGCTTCGGTACCGGTTCCGGAACCGGTACCGGCGTTGCGGCTGGAGTTAACCGCGCCGGAACAGAGGCGTCAATACTTCACACCGAGATTGGTCCGGACCGATGATCGAAGCAGCTCCGGTGAGGCTTCCGTTCATTTATTGAACGAACGGACCTCTTGACGTGGGCACGTAAGAGCAGTTCACTCACGGCTCGTTCGACGGCACTTCCCCCACACCCCTGCCGAGAAAGGCAGCAGCCATGATTCGGACAAGCAGAACGGCGAGAGTCCTCGTCGCGACAGCGCTCGCGACCGCGGGCCTGGCCGGGCTCTCCTCCGGCACCGCGCAGGCCGCCGGCGAGACCGTGAACATCGCGCTGACCACCACGGACGACTCCGGTGGCCGTCATGTCACCCGCGGCCTCCAGGCACAGACACCGATCGCCTTCGGCGCCGGCAACGGCGGTTCCGGCACGAACATCACCGTCGACGAGAACACCCGCTACCAGACCTTCACCGGCGGCGGTGCCTCGTTCACGGACACGGCGGCCTGGCTGATGAAGGGCAGCGGGGCACTGAGTCAGGCGACCCGCGACGCGACGATGAAGAAGCTCTTCTCCCCCACGGAGGGCATCGGGCTGTCATTCGTACGCAATCCGATGGGCGGATCCGACCTGGCCCGATTCGGGTACACCTACGACGACATGCCGGCCGGCCAGACGGACCCGAATCTCGCCAACTTCTCGATCGCACACGATCTGCAGGACGTGCTGCCGCTCACCAAGCAGGCCGAGCAGCTCAACCCGGCGCTCACGACGGTCGCCTCCCCGTGGACGGCCCCGGCGTGGATGAAGGACAACGGGCAGCTCAACGGCGGCTGGCTGAAGGCCGAGAACTACGGCGCCTACGCGGACTACTTCGTGAAGTACCTCCAGGCGTGGAAGGCCCAGGGCGTCCCGGTCGACTACGTCACCGCGCAGAACGAGCCGACCTGCTGCTCCGGCTACCCGTCGATGAGCTGGAACGGCTCGGGGCTTGCCTACTTCACCAAGAGCGAGCTGCTGCCGAAGCTCCAGTCCGCGGGCCTGGCCACCAAGGTGCTGGCGCACGACTGGAACTGGGACAGCTACGACGCGTACGCGGCCCCCACGGTCGACGACGCCGCGGTGCGCAGCCACCCGAACTTCGGCGGGGTCGCCTGGCACGGCTACGGCGGTGACATCGCGAAGCAGACGGCCGTGCACGACCGGTACCCGCAGATGGACGCATTCCAGACCGAGCACTCGGGCGGCACCTGGATCGCCGACCAGCAGCGCGAGGACATGCTCAACATCATCGACTACACCCGCAACTGGGCGAAGTCGGTGACCAAGTGGTCGCTCGCCGTCGACCAGAACCGCGGCCCCCACAACGGCGGTTGCGGCACCTGCGACGGGCTGGTCACCGTGCACAACGGGGACAGCAGGCACGGCCAGGTCGACTACACGATCGAGTACTACACGATGGGCCACCTGACGAAGTACGTCCGGCCCGGCGCCGCCCGCATCGCCTCCACTGGCAGCTCCACCGTGCCCAACGTGGCGTGGCGCAACCCGGACGGCTCGAAGGCCCTGATCGCCTACAACGGTTCGGCGTCCGCCCAGCAGGTCACCGTCAACTGGGGCGGGCAGAAGTTCGCCTACTCCCTGCCGGGCCGCACCTCGGCGACGTTCACCTGGTCGGGCACCCAGTCGGGTTCCTCGGGCAGCAGTGGCGCCCTCGCCGGCGCCGACGGCAAGTGCCTGGACGCCACGGGCAACAGCGGCTCGGACGGGACCCCGGTCCAGATCTGGGACTGCACCGGCGCGGCCAACCAGAAGTGGACGGTCTCCGGCGACGGCTCCGTGAAGGTGCTCGGCGCCTGCCTGGACGTCACGTCGGGCTCCACGGCCGACGGAGCAAAGGTCCAGCTGTACACCTGCAACGGGTCGGGCGCGCAACGCTGGACGTACAACTCCGCGACGGGGGACGTGGTCAACACGGCGGCGGACAAGTGCCTGGACGTGGCCGACAGGTCCACGGCGAACGGCGCCCGCGTCCAGATCTGGACCTGCACCGGAGCCGCCAACCAGAAGTGGCGGCTCCAGTAGCGGGCACCGTCAGTCGGTGGGCTCGATGCCCGCACGCAGCAGGCCGTAGGTGTACGCGTCCTCCAGGGCCTGCCAGGACGCCGCGATGACGTTCTCGGCCACGCCGACCGTCGCCCAGTCACCGGATCCGTCACCCGTGGTGATCAGTACCCGGGTGGTGGATTCGGTGCCGGTGCGGCCTTCCAGGATGCGGACCTTGTAGTCGATCAGCTCCAGCTTGGCGAGCTGCGGGTAGATCCGCTCCAGGCCGACGCGCAGCGCCCGGTCCAGGGCGTTGACCGGGCCGTTGCCCTCGGCGGTGGCGACGATCCGCTCCCCCTTGGCCCAGAGCTTCACGGTCGCCTCGTTGGCGTGGGTGCCGTCGGGGCGGTCCTCGACGATGGCCCGCCAGGACTCGACGCGGAAGTAGCGGCGGGGCCTGCCCTCGACCTCGGCGCGCAGCAGTAGCTCGAAGGAGGCGTCGGCCGCCTCGTAGGTGTAGCCCTTGAGCTCACGCTCCTTGACCCGCTCGACGACCCTCCCGACGAGCGCGCGGTCGTCTCCCAGGTCGATGCCGAGCTCTTTGCCCTTGAGCTCGATGGAGGCTCGGCCCGCCATGTCGGACACGAGCATCCGCATGGTGTTGCCGACACGCTCCGGGTCGATGTGCTGGTAGAGGTCCGGGTCGACCTTGATCGCCGAGGCGTGCAGTCCGGCCTTGTGGGCGAAGGCGGAGACGCCCACGTACGGCTGGTGGGTGGAGGGCGTGAGGTTCACGACCTCGGCGATGGCGTGGGAGATGCGGGTCATGTCGGCGAGCGCGCCCTCGTGCAGGACGGTCTTGCCGTACTTGAGTTCCAGCGCGGCGACGACGGGGAAGAGGTTGGCGTTGCCGACCCGCTCTCCGTAGCCGTTGGCGGTGCACTGCACATGCGTGGCGCCGGCGTCCACGGCGGCAAGGGTGTTGGCGACGGCGCAACCCGTGTCGTCCTGGGCGTGGATGCCGATCCGGGCGCCGGTGTCGGCGAGGACGGTGGAGACGACGGCCTGGACCTGGGCGGGAAGCATCCCGCCGTTGGTGTCGCAGAGGATGACGACATCGGCCCCGGCCTCGTGGGCGGTGCGCACGACCGACTTGGCGTACTCCGGGTTGGCGCGGTAGCCGTCGAAGAAGTGCTCGCAGTCGACGAAGACCCGGCGGCCCTGCTCCCGGAGGTGGGCGACGGTGTCGCGGACCATCTCCAGGTTCTCGTCCAGGGTGGTGCGCAGGGCCAGTTCCACGTGGCGGTCGTGGGACTTGGCGACCAGTGTGACCACCGGGGCGCCCGAGTCCAGGAGCGCCTGCACCTGCGGGTCCTCGGCGGCCTTGCCTCCGGCCCTGCGGGTGGCGCCGAACGCGACGAGCTGGGCGTGCTCGAAGTCGATCTCCTGCTGGGCACGGGCGAAGAACTCGGTGTCGCGGGGGTTGGCACCGGGCCAGCCCCCCTCGATGAAGCCCACGCCGAAGTCGTCCAGATGCCGGGCAATGGTCAGCTTGTCCGCGACCGTCAGGTTGATGCCTTCACGCTGCGCACCGTCGCGCAGGGTGGTGTCGAAGACATGGAAGGTGTCGTCGGGGGCCGTGGCCTTGGTGGTCATGCTGATCTGACTCCTGTCGGGTGAGCGGATCCGGACGAATCGGCTCCACTTGCCCCCATCATCTCGCGTGCCTCGCTCCGGCCGTGGTGTGGGCCGGAAAACGAAAAAACCCCTCGCGGGTGCGAGAGGTCTGCGCGCGGGTCTGGGGCACGATGTCCGTCACGTACATGGTGATACGGGACGGTCACTGCGGACCGGCGCGCCTGCTGCCGATAATCATGGCGAACGAGGACACGCTCGCAGTCTGGCACAACGGCACGCCCGGGTCTCGGCCCGTCTCAGGATGCGGGCGTGACCTCCGTCGCACGGGTGTCGGACCCGGGAGGCATGAGCGCCTCGTCCGCATACCTGTGCATCTGGTCCAGGACCTGCTCCCGTCCCGTTCCGGGGATGCCCACGGTGACATGGACGCTGAACCCGTCCATCAGGGCCCGCAGGCGGGTAGCGGCCCGGGCGGTGTCGACGGCACGGAACTCGCCGCGCGCGATGCCGTCGGCGAGCAGCTCCACGAGGTCGAGGTGCCAGGCGTCCTCGATGGCCGCCTGGCGGGCGCGGGCGTCGTCGTCGGCGTCCTGCGAGCGGTTCCACACCTCCAGCCAGAGCGTCCAGTGCGGGTCGCGGTGGCCGTCGGGGACATACAGCCCGATGTAGGCGTCGAGCCGCTCGCGTGCGCTGCCGGGCCCGGTGAGCAGGGCCCGGCGTTCGGCGCCGAGCCGTGCCTCGCTCCACTCCAGGGTCTGCAGCAGCAGCTCGTCCTTGGTGCGGAAGTAGTAGAGGAGGTGCCCGCTGCTCATCCCGACCTCACGGCCGAGCCCCGCCATGGTGAGCCCTTCGAGTCCGCGCTCGGCGACGGTGGCCATGACGGCGGCGAGCACGTCCTCCCTGGGCGGGGCGATGTTGCGGCGGCGCGGGCTACGGGGCACGGTTTCAGATCCTGGGCTGTTGCTGCGTGATGCAGTGGATGCCTCCACCACCGGCAAAGATCGTACGGGCGTCGACGGGGGTCACCGTACGGTCGGGGAACAGGTCACCGAACACCGCCGCCGCCTCCTCGTCCCTCGGGTCGTCGAAGGCGCACAGGATCACTCCGTCGTTGCAGAGGTAGTGGTTGATGTAGGAGTAGTCGGCCCATGCGCCGTCGGCGTCGCGCAGCACCGTGGGCGCCGGGATCTCCACCACCTCCAGCGGGCGGCCCCGGGCGTCGGTGGCGGCCCGCAGGATCCGGACCGTCTCACGGGTGATCTCGTGGTCCGGGTGGGAGGCGTCGGGCTGGACGTGTGCGACGACGACACCGGGGCGGGCGAAGGCGGCGACGATGTCGACGTGGCCGAGGGTGCCGTACGTGCCGTAGTCGCCGGCCAGACCGCGCGGCAGCCACACGGCCTTCTCGGTACCGAGGCGGGCGTGGACCTCGTCCTCCACGGCCTGCCGGGTCCAGCCGGGGTTGCGCTCCTTGCCCAGCTGGACGGTCTCGGTGAGCAGCACGGTGCCCTCGCCGTCCACGTGCACCGCGCCGCCCTCGTTGACCAGCGGCGAGCTGTGCACGGGCACTCCGGCCAGCTCGGCGACACCGCGCGCGATGTGCCGGTCGTGCTCCCAGCGCGCCCAGCCCTGAGCGCCCCAGCCGTTGAACGTCCAGTCGACGGCGGCGAGTTGCCCGCCTTCGTCGTCGACGACGAAGGTCGGTCCGATGTCCCGCATCCAGGCGTCGTCGAGGGGCCGTACGGCCGTCTCGATGTCCGGGCCGAGGAGCGCGCGGGCGCTGCCCTCCTGGCCGGGGCCGACGATCACGGTGACGGGCTCGAAGTGCCGTACGGCGCGGGCGACGGCGGCCCAGGCCGTGCGGGCCTCGTCGAGTTCGGCGTCCGTGGCGAAGGTGGGGTTGGGGCCGGGCCAGGCCATCCAGGTGCGCTCGTGCGGTGCCCACTCGGGCGGCATGCGGAAGGTCATGGCGGGTCCTAGAGGAAGTAGAGGCGGTTGAGGGAGACGGATTCGGCTGCGGGTGAGCGCAGCGGGTCGCCGTCGAGGGTGACGAGGCCTGTGTCGCCGTCGACGCCGACCTTCCCGGTGCGGGAGTTGAGGCGCAGGTCGGCGGGTCCGATACCGCGCGTTCCCCGGACCGCGACCCTGCGGCGGCGGGTGGGCATGAGGTCGGACCCCAGCTGGGTGGCGGCCTCCGCGACGAAGGCGACGGAGAGATCGGCGGCCGTGGCCCCGTAGGCACCGAACTGCGGCCCCAGGACGAGGGGTTCACAGGTGTCCGTGGCGGCGTTGGGGTCGCCCGTGACCCCGTAGGCGGGAAAGCCGGACTTCAGGACCAGCTGGGGCTTCGCGCCGAAGAACTCGGGGCGCCAGAGGACGATGTCGGCGAGCTTCCCGGTCTCGATGGAGCCGATCTCGTGGGCAAGTCCGTGGGCGATGGCGGGGTTGACGGTGAGCTTCGCGATGTAGCGCAGCACTCGGGCGTTGTCGTCCCCGGGGCCGTCCCCCTCCATGGGGCCGAGCTCGGCCTTCATCTTCGCGGCCATGGCGAAGGTGCGGCGTACGGTCTCACCGGCCCGTCCCATGCCCTGTGCGTCGGACGAGGTGATGCCGATGGCGCCCAGGTCGTGCAGCACGTCCTCGGCGCCCATGGTCCCGGCCCTGATCCGGTCACGCGCCATGGCGGCGTCGCCGGGGAGGTCCGTCTTGAGGTCGTGGACGGAGACGATCATCCCGTAGTGCTCGGCTACCGCGTCGCGACCGAAGGGGAGCGTCGGGTTGGTGGATGATCCGATGACGTTGGGGACTCCCGCCATCTTCAGCACGTTGGGCACGTGTCCGCCGCCGCACCCCTCTATGTGGAAGGCGTGGATCGTACGGCCTTCGAGGACGCTCAAGGTGTCCTCGACGGACAGGCACTCGTTCAGCCCGTCGCTGTGCAGCGCGACCTGCACGTCGTGTTCCTCGGCGACCCGCAGTGCGGTGTCCAGGGCGCGGGTGTGGGCGCCCATGTCCTCGTGGACCTTGAAGCCGCAGGCGCCGCCCTCGGCGAGGGCCTCCACCAGCGGCGCCTGGTGCGAGGACGAACCGCGGCCCAGGAAGCCGATGTTGACGGGCCAGGCGTCGAAGGCGTTGAAGGCGTGGCGCAGGGCCCACGGGGAGTTGACGCCTACGCCCCAGACCGGGCCGAACTCCTGGCCGATGATCGTGGTGACGCCGGAGGCCAGGGACGCCTCCATGATGCGTGGGGAGAGCAGGTGGACATGGGGGTCCACGGCGCCCGCCGTCGCGATCAGGCCCTCACCGGAGACGATGGTCGTGCCCGTGCCGACGACCACGTCGACACCGTCGAGGGTATCCGGGTTGCCGGCCCGTCCGATCGAGGCGATGCGGCCCTCGCGGATGCCGACCGAGACCTTCCGGATGCCCAGCACCGCATCGATGACCAGGACGTTGCTGATGACGACGTCGCAGGTCTCCCGGACGGCGGCGGCCTTGAGGTGCAGGCCGTCACGGGCCGTCTTGCCGAAGCCTGCGAGGAACTCGTCCCCCTGCTTCTGCGCGTCGGACTCCACCCGGACGGTCAGCCCGGAGTCGCCGAGCCTGACCCTGTCCCCGGCGCGCGGCCCGTGCACGGACGCGTACTCGTACGGATCCATCAGTTCCCCTCCCCCGCTCCGAGGTAGCCGCAGGCCGTCGCCCTGCGCAGCGCCTCCTCCTTCGCTCCCGGCGCGTCCAGCGGTCCGTCGACGAGCCCGGCGAAGCCGATCGCGATCCGGTCTCCGCCGATGGGGACGAGGGCCGCTTCGGCCCTCTCGCCCGGACCGAACCGGACGGAGGAACCGGCCGGCACGCCCAGCCGCATCCCGTACGCCGCCGCGCGGTCGAAGTCGAGCCGGGGATTGGCCTCGAAGAAGTGGAAGTGGGACGTCACGCTGACCGGGACCGTCGCGGTGTTACGGACGGTGAGCCGCAGGGCGGGCTCCGGCTCGGGCGTCGCGGGGCCGGGGAGGATCGCGCCGGGGGCATCGGCTCCGAGCGTGCCGCCTTCGAGGGGGCCGCTGACGACCGCGAGCCGGGAGCCGTCGTCGAAGACGGCCTCCACATGGACCTCGGTGACCACGTCGGCCACACCCGGCAGCACGTCGTCGGGTCCCAGCACGGCGCGGGCGGCCTCGATCGCCTCGGCCAGCCTGCGTCCGTCCCTGGCCGCCTCGCAGACGGTGTCCGCGATCAGGGCGGTCGCCTCGGGGACGTTGAGCCGCAGGCCACGGGCGCGCCGGGCCCTGGCCAGCTCGGCGGCGCCGAAGAGCAGCAGCCGGTCGCGTTCGGTCGGAGTCAGTCGCACGTCACGCACCTCCTGGTTGGAGCAGCACTCTAACCAGGTTTTGAGCGACGCTCAAAACTCGGGGCGCGCGCACGACGGAGGCCGCGCGGGAACGACGAAGGCCGCGCCCCCGGTGAGGGG